>CAYTXK010000203.1:0-2949 GCA_964441645.1 uncultured Acidobacteriota bacterium | reverse complement strand
CTTGTTCCAGGCGCTCGATTTCCGATTCGGCCTCGGAGCGGATGTCCACCTTCATCGAGGCCTGATAGGGGATGGCGTTCACGGACGTGCCGCCTTCGATTTCTCCCACGTTGAGCACCGAGCGCGGCTGCGCCGGCAAGGGCGTGGCGGTCAGGCGGGCGATGGCGCGCGCCAGAGCGACGATGGGATTGGGCAGACCAAAGTCGGCCCAGCTATGCCCTCCGGGGCCGCGAACAATGATGTGGAAACGCTTGCTGCCCAGAGCCCTGGTGGTGAGCCGCTCGGCGCTGGAGCCATCGAGCGCAATGACGGCGCGCACGCGGCGGCGCAACGCCGCATCGGAGAACAGCGCCCGCATGCCGCGGAGGTCTCCCTCGCCCTCCTCGCCCACGTTGGCGGCAAACAGCACGGTGGCGCTGGTGCGCAGGCCGCTCTCGTCGAAAGCGCGCGCCAGGGCCAGCAGCGCCGCCAGCCCGGCGCCGTTGTCGGCAATCCCCGGTCCCACCCAGCGCTCGCCCTCGCGGCGGACTTCGATCTCGGTCTCCTTCGGAAACACCGTGTCCATGTGGGCGCAGAGCACCACGATGTGCTCGAGGTCCTTCCCGGGGCGCTCGCCCAGCACATTGCCGATGGCGTCACGGCGCACGTTGGATAGGCCCAGGGCGCGGAACTGCTCTTCGAGATACAGGGCGCGCTCGTCTTCGTGAAAGGGCGGGGCCGGAATGGAGGTGATGCGGATTTGCTGCTGGAGAATCCAGTCACTCTCGCGCAGAAAGAACTGGGCCGCCCGCTGCACGGCCGGCAGCTTCTCCACCTTCTCCACCGATTCGACGCTCAGCTCCGCTGCGGGCAAATGGGCACTCATAAACACCAGCCAACCGACGACCAGCCAGCCTCTCCCCTGTCGGGACAAGCCCCGCCGCCCGGCCCGGAGCCGGTCCGCGCGGCCGCGGACGCGCAGGCTACCGGGAAGCAAGGCGGGCGGCGGTGCCGCACAAGGCCAGGATTTCATCCTCAGTCAGCAGGCGGTCGGACTGCTTGGCCGCCTGAAAAATTCGTTCGACCAAATCGTCGCTTGCGGCCAGGCCGCGTTTCTCAAGCCAGTAGAGGACGTTTGATTTTCCGCTCATGGGGCCGATTTCAATCACCTGCTCCAGCCCGAACAGGTGCGAGGGCACGCCCGAATAAACGGAGTTCGCCAGGCGCACGTCGTCTTTGTGGAAGGCCTTGATAACGGCGGCGGCGTGCACGCCGGTGGCGGTGCGGAAGGCGTCGCGGCCCACGACGGGATAATTGGGAGGAATGGGGACGCCCGTGGCCTGGGAGATTTTCTCGCAATAGTCCTTCAGACGGCTCAGGTCGCGATTCACCACGCCGGCCAGGCAGAGATTGACGAGCACCAGATCGAGCGGGGTGTTGCCGACGCGCTCGCCGATGCCGAGCGCGCAGCCGTGCACTTGGTCGGCGCCGGCCTCGAAGGCAGCCAGGCTGTTGGCGACGGCCAGGCCGCGGTCGCGGTGGCCGTGCCAGTCGAGACGAATCTTGCGCCCGCTGGGTTTGATGATTTCTTCGCGCACAAAGCGGACGAGGTTGCGCACGCCGGCGGGGGTGGCGTGACCGACAGTGTCGCAGACCACGATGGCGTCGGCGCCGCACTGGAGCGCCGTTGAGTAAAGCTTCTTAATGGTGTCACGGTCGCAACGCGTGGTGTCTTCGGTGACATACATCACCGGCAAGCCGAGACCGCGGGCGTAGTTGACGGCGTGCTCGGTGGTGCGCAGCAGAAAGTCCACAGTCCAGTCTTCGGCGTAGCGGCGGATGGGGCTGGAGCCGAGAAAAGTGGCGGCCTCGATGGCGATGCCGACTTTGTCAGACACCTCGGCGATGGGCTTGATGTCAGCTTCGACGGTGCGGGCGGCGCAGTTGGGTCGGATCTTGAGTTTGCTCGTTACGATTTCGCGCGCCAGGAGCTCGACGTCGGTGCGGGCCCGTGGCCCGGCGCCGGGCAGGCCGAGGTTGACGGAGTCGATGCCAAGATCGGCCATCAGGTGGAGGATTTGGATTTTTTCGCCGATGGATGTAGGGCCGGCCCGGCGGCAGCTCGGGCGCGCCCTCGGTGTTCCAGTCGAAGATGAGCTCGTTGTAGTTCACGCTTGCTTCGCTTCCCTCAATAGCGCAGCACGTAGGAGCGCGGCGATTCTTCCTTGAGCGGGAGGTAGAGCGTGCCGCAGCGGTGGCAGCGGTAGAGCTCGAGCGGCTCCTTGGGACCGAGGCCGGCCTGCTTGCGCACCAACGCTTCAGTCTCCTTGGAGAAATCGTAGAAGCGCTTCATGTGGCCGGCGCACATCTTGCCTTTCTCGTTCTTTTCGTCGCAGGCGCGCTGGCGGGGCTTGCGGATTTTGATCTTCGGTGCGGCGGGAGCAGGGGCGGCAGCTTCAGTTTCGGCCATTCGGCGCGACTCCTCAGGTTGTGCGAAGCTCAGAAAAGATTATACCGAATCGGCGTCGGCTTGTGCAGTGGCAGGGGCTTCGGGAGCCAGCTCGCCGGCGTATTCAACTTCGACTAGGTAGAGCCCTTCGGGCGGAGCAGTCGCTCCGGCGAGTGCGCGGTCGCGCGCTTCAAAGAGTCGCGGAATGTCTTCGGGCACGAGCCTTCCCTTCCCGACTTCAATCAATGTGCCCACCAGCTTGCGCACCATGTAGCGCAGGAAGGAGCGGCCGCGCACGGTGTAAATCAGCTCGTCGTTGTCGGGGTCGATCTCCACCCGCGACGAGTAGATGGTGCGGACGCGGCTGTTCTCGGCTTCGTCAGGGTCCCAGGTGGCGAAGGTGGAAAAGTCGTGCTCGCCTTCGAAGAGCGGCGCGGCGTGGCGCATTGCGGCTGCGTCCAGGTCGTAGGGATAGTGATAGACGAAGTGGCGGAGAAACGGCGGGCAGACCGCGGCTCGCA
>CAYTXK010000202.1:0-4442 GCA_964441645.1 uncultured Acidobacteriota bacterium | reverse complement strand
CGTCGTCGGCGGTAACCTTTTCAATGTTGGTCTTGAATCGGTCGAGGAAATCGCGCGGGTAGCCGTAATACTCATAGGTCATCAGGCGGCGCACGATTTTCCCCGTGGTGTCGAAATTGAAGACGAAGGAATTGAGGATGCCGTCTTTGGCCACGCGCAGCTCTTCGGCCGCGACCGGCGCCGCGGCGATGCCCCGAATCTCCTTGACCACCTCCTGCACCGCCCGCACCGTGCTCTCGGACTTGGTGTCGACGCGAACGTAGAACGTGCCCGGGTAGTCGTACTGAGCGCCCCAGGTGGAAAACGCCGCGTAGGCCAGCCCGAGGTCAGTGCGCACGCGCCGGAACAAGCGCGAGGACGAGCCGCCGCCCAGCACTTCCGCCATCACCGCCAGCGCGTAGTAATCGGGGTCGTCGAAGCGGCTGCTGAGATGCCCGAGGCGCCAGTTGGTCTGATTGACGTCCTCTTTTTGAATAAAGTTCACCGACCCTTGCCCGTCGCTCGCGACAGCGGGCGGCGTGAGGGCGGCCACCTCGCCGCGCTCCCACGATCCGAAGGCACGCTCGACCAAGGCTTTCGCCTCAGCGGCGTCAAAGTCGCCCCACAAACCGAGCAGCGTGGCATTAGGGCGAAAGCTCGCCTGGTGGAACGCCACCAGGTCGCCGCGGGTGACGCCGGCGATGGTGGCGTATTCGGTGTGACGGGCGTAGGGACTATCCGCCCCATAGACGAGCTTGGCGAACTCGCGGTCGGCGATTTCGCCCACGTCGTCGTTGCGCCGGGCAATGGCGGTCTGCTCTTGCACCTTGGCCAATTCAATTTTGTCGTCGGGGAGAGCGGGGTTGCGCAGCAAGTCGGCCAAGATTTCGAGCACCAGAGGCAAATCCGGCTTGAGCGAGAAGAAGGAAGTTGTGGCGGCGGTGGTGCCGACGCTGGTTTCCACGGAAGCGCCCACGTTGGCGAGCAAGCGGTCGATTTCTTCGCCCGGGCGGGTCAAGGTTCCGCCGGTGCGCATCGCCTGCCCCAGAATGCTGGCCAGACCAACTTTATCAGCCGGCTCGAAGCGCGCGCCGGTGCGCACCATTACGTAGCCTTCCACCTTGGGCAAGGTGTGGTCTTCCACCAGATAGAGAACGAGGCCGTTGGGGAGCTCAAGGCGCTCCACGTTGGGCAATTGCATGTCCCGCAGCGGAGGATAGAGGAGCTTCTTGTAATGCGTCTGCGCGCTGGCCGGGGGCGCCGACGCCATAATGCCTGCCAGAACCACCAGGGCCGCCAGCCACCCGGCCCCGCAGCTAGTTGATTTCACCTCGGCGATCATTGCTGGTTCTCCCCCGCAGACGCGGTCTCCGGAACGATGTAGCCCACGGTGCGATTGCGGTCGGTGAAATAGGTCTTGGCTACACGCTGGATGTCTTCGCGCGTGACTTTGTCAATGGCGTCGAGCTGCCGGAAGAGGTTGCGCCAGTCGCCAGTCAGCACGTGGAAGGAGGCCAACTGCTCGGCGAGCCCGCTGTTGGAGCTGAGCTGTCGCACCAGCTGGGCGCGCGCGCGGCGCTTTACCCGTTCCAACTCTTCCTCGCTGATCAGCTCGGTCTTCAGGCGCGTGATTTCCGCCAGCATGGCCTGCTCATTCTCTTCGTTGGTGTGCCCGGCGGTGGCGAACGAGTAGAACACGAACATGTTCGGGTACTTCTCACCCGGGAAGCCCGGGAAGCCGCCCGCCTCCACCGACAATTTCTTGTCTTGGACGAGGCTGCGATAGAGGCGCGAGGTGCGGCCGGTGGAGAGAACGTCCTGCACGGCATCGAACACGGCATTGTCCGGGTCACGCAGGCTGGGCTTGTGATATCCGATCACCAGCACGGGCTGGAATTGCGCATATACCTTGGTGCGCCGCTCGCCTTCCTGGGGCGGCTCGACCGTCCACACCGGCTCGGGCACCGGGCCCGCCGGGATGCGGCCGAAATAGAGTTCGGCCAGGCGGAGCACTTCCTTAGCGTCGACGTCGCCAACAATGACTGCGGTCAAGTTGCGCGGCGTATAGTAGGTGCGGAAAAACCGCTCCGCCTGCTCGCGCGTAACGTTTTCCAGGTCGGAGCGCCAGCCGACGCCGCTGCGCCCGTAGGGATGGGCTTTGTAGGCCACGCCCAGGAACTCCTCCACCAGGTTGCCGATGGGCTGGCTGTCCACGCGCAGCCGCCGCTCTTCCATCACCACGTCCCGCTCTTTGTAGAACTGCCGCAGCACGGGATCGAAGAAGGCGGCCGACTGCAAGGAAAACCACAGCTCAACTTTGTTCGACGGCAAACTGAAGAAATACACGGTGTAATCCCAGGCGGTGCCGGCGTTGATGTCACGGCCACCGTTCTCTTCGACCGCCTTGCTGTACTCCTCTGGCTCAACGAACTTCTCCGCCTCTTCTTCGGCCTGCTTGAACGCCGCCTCCAGTTGTTTGAGCCGCTCGGGGTCGGCCCGCTCTCCTTTCAGTCGTTCCGCCTGCCAGGCAGAGTAGGCCTGGTCCACTTTGGCCAGCGCCTCTTTTTCCTTCTGGATGTCTTTGGAGCCGATGTCGGAGGTGCCCTTGAAGGCCATGTGCTCGAACAAGTGCGCCAGCCCCGTCTGCCCGGTAGGGTCGTCGGCAGAGCCCACATCGGCGTGCAGCCAGAAGGACACCACTGGAACCGTGTGCCGCTCTACGATGAGGAACTTCATTCCATTGGCCAGTGAATGCGCGGTGAGGGACTTCTCAAACTCCGCCAGGTTCTGCCCGGCGAGCGGGACCGCGGTCAGACAGAAGAGAAAGGCGACGGTCAATAAGACGCTTCGCTTCACCATGCCCAGCACCTCGTGAGTCTTTCGGTCAGGACGACTCTTACTTCTGAACCCAGTACAACTCTTCCAGCAGCGAGTCCTTCGCGAAGCCGCGCCGCTGCAAAATGCCTTTAGCTTTTTCAATCATCTCCGGATGGCCGCAGAGATAGCCGGTGGTCTCGGCGGGCTCGAGCTTGAACTGGTCGCCGTACTTTCGCAGGATGTCTTCGCAGCGGCCCACCTCTCCCTTCCAGTCTTTGTCCTCCCAGGGCCGGCTGAGGGTGGGCACGTAGGTAAGCCACGGCAGTTCGCCGGCGTAGCTCTCCATCTCCTCCCGGTAGCCCAGTTCCCAGGAGCGGCTGGCGCCCTGCAGGGCCAAGAGCTCGAAGCCTTCGCGAAAACGCCCGTCCTTCCAATCCTGGCGAAAGGTCCGCACCATGCTGACAAAGGGTGCCAAGCCGGTCACCGTGGATATAAGGAAATGCTTCTTGTGGCCACTTTTCACATCCAGGGTGAAGCGTCCCTTGGGCACCTTGCGCATCATCACCGAGTCCCCCACCTGGAGCTTGTACAGGCCCGGGGTCAGCTCGCCGTGGGGGACGAGCTCGAAAAAAAACTCCAGAGTTTCTTCGTAGGGGGAGGACACGATGGAATAGGGCCGCTCGATAATCTTGTTGTCCTCCACCACCCCAAAGGTCGCGTACTGCCCGGGAACGAAATTGAACCGCTCCTCCGGCTTCATGCGCACCGCCCAGAGGTCGGGGGAAAAGTCCCGCCGCTCGATAATCTCCGCCCGGCAGTGCTTGTCACTCAGAACGGCCATGCTATCCTGCTCCTATTCCCTTCTTGAGCTGGGCTGGGCGGCCCGCGAGGGTCCCACGAGCCCAGACGCCGCCGGAAAGCCAGAAACCTCGTGGGAAACCCGAAAAGAAGGTGGGGGCCCCGTGGCCTGAGCGTCGCCCGTGCGTCCTATCCCCTCCCGCTTGCGCCCCTTCCGGCAGCCATTCGTCGTTCCGTTTCGGGACGACCTTTCGTCCCACCCTTCGGCACGTCTATCACAAAAGAGTTGATAATTCCAGTCAGCCCTCCGTAGAATAGCGCGTGGTGTTCGACAGCGTATTTCCCAAAGGAAAGCTCGCTTTCGGGGACTGTCGCCGATGAAGGTGCTCCTGGCAGAAGACGAAGAAGACATCCAGCGGCTGGCGACTAAGGGTTTGAAGAAAGGAAACAACTGGCAAGTGTTGCTGGCCGCCGATGGCGAAGAATGCCTGACCGTGGCGGAGCGCGAGCACCCCGACGTTATCCTGCTGGACGTGATGATGCCCGGCCTCGACGGTTTTGCCACCTGCGAACGCTTGAAGGCCAGCGCCGCCACCAAAGACATTCCCGTCATTTTCCTGACCGCCAGCGCACAGGAACGGGAGGAGCAGCGCGGTCTCTCCATCGGAGCCATCGGCTACCTGCGCAAGCCTTTTGATCCTCTCCGGCTGCCTCAACAGGTGCTCGAGCTGCTGTCGCGGGCCGGCCACCGCCCCCCGGCTTCGAGTTGAGAAACGCGCAGGCGAACGGTTGATGTCTCCGCCCAGGCCACAAGCCAGTTCCCCGCGAGCCAGTCTCTCAGAAGCGCA
>CAYTXK010000201.1:0-4496 GCA_964441645.1 uncultured Acidobacteriota bacterium | reverse complement strand
GTTGACCTCCACGAAGGGCTCGGCCGCCCGCAGCGAGCCGGCGTGCAGAGCGCGCGCCACCAATTCCTTGCCGGTCCCGCTTTCGCCGTAAATCAGCACTCGTCCGTTGGTGGGCGCGGTGAGCACCAGTTGCTGCCGCAGAGCCTTCATGGGGACGCTCTCGCCCACAATGCGGTAGCGCACCCGCAATTGGTCGCGCAGGGTGCGGTTTTCCTCCGCCAGGCGCAGGTGGTCGAGGGCGTGGCGCACCAGCAGAACCAGGCGGTCCATCGAGAGTGGTTTCTCCAGGAAGTCGAAGGCGCCCAGCTTGGTGGCCTTGACCGCGGTTTCGATGTTGCCGTGCCCGGAGATCATAATGACCAGGGGCGCAGCGTCGCGCTCTTTGAGCCGCGCCAACGTTTCCAGCCCGTCCATTCCCGGCAGCCAAACGTCCAGCAGAATGAGGTCGTAGTTCCTTTTCTCCGCTGCCTTGAGGCAGTCCTCGCCGTTGGCTACCGAGTCGGCCTGCCAGCCTTCTTCGCGCAGGATTTCTTCCAGCGAGGCGCGGATCCCGCGTTCATCATCCACCACGAGGATGGAGGGCCGGCTCATCGCGCTCGGGTGCCCGCGGGGGCGAGAGGGAATTCGATGACGAAACGCGTCCCCGAGGGGCGGTTGTCTTCCACGCGGATGGCGGCCCGGTGCTCGGCCACCACCCGGCTGACAATCGCCAGCCCCAGGCCCATGCCGTTCGGCTTGGTGGAGAAGAAGGGCAGGAACAGGCGTTCCTTGTCCTGGGGAGGAATGCCCGGGCCGGTATCGGCAATGCTCAACTCTACGCCGCGCGCCCCTTGCCGCGTGCGCACCAGGACTTGCTTGGTGGCCGAGTGGGCGACCGCCTCGGTGGCGTTGTCAATCAGATTGACCAGCACGCGCCGCAGCAGCGAAGCGTCGGCGGAAATCATAGGTAAGTTCGGCCCCAGCTCGGCCGTGAGCTGAATCCCGTTGAGAGAATCCTGATAGAGAGCCAGGGTCCCTTGCACTACTTCGTTTAGTTGCGTGGGGGCCGGCGCGACCGCCGGGAAGCGCGCGAAGCGCGAGAATTCGTCCACCAGCGTTTTCAAGCCGCGCACCTCTTCGGCAATCAGGCTGGCGCACTGGGACATCTGTTCGCGCCCGCGGGCGCGTTCTTCGGGGGCTCGCGTTCCAGGTAGCGGCGAATGCGGTCGGCCGAAAGCTGGATGGGGGTCAAAGGGTTCTTGATTTCATGGGCGATGCGCTGGGCCACTTCCTGCCAGGCAGCCGCCATTTCTGCTTTGAGCAGGTTGCGCCGGCTCTCGCCCAGTTGGCTGGTCATCTCGTTGAAGGAGTTGACCAGCGTGCCCAGCTCGTCGCGCGCCGCGACCTCCACCCGGTAGTCGAGGTTGCCGCGCGACACCTCTTCGGTCGCCACCGCCAGCGCCTGCACCGGGATAGTCACCTCCTTGGCCAGTTGCAGCCCCGACCAGGTGGCCGCCAGCAGCAACAGGACGGTAATCAGCACCAGGATGAGCAACGCTTGCCAGCGGTAGCTCTTTCGTTCGCGCGAAAGTGCCCGGTAAGCAGCCGATTGTTGCCCAATGTCGTCCACTACGTCCGCTATTTCCCCCGGCACCGCCACCGCCACCACCACCGCGCCGAGGCGGGCGCCGCGGCTGCTGTCCACGCGCACACGGGCCAGGGCGAATGGGCTGCCCGAAACTTCCGCGTGGGTGGTGAAGGCCAGGGCGTCGGACGGCTCTACCACTTCGGGAAGTTTGGCCTGGAAGTCAAAGCGGCTGTGCGGCTGGCGGTAAATGGCGACGAGTTTGTTGCCGGGGTCGAGCACAGCGGCCCAATGCAGCTCGTGGGCCCCAGCAAGTTGAGCGAGGGTTTCCTGGAGGTCGGGGACATCGCGAGTTTCGAGTTGCCGCTGGAGGCCGGCGTCCTGCGCCAGCCGCGTGGCCTGCGCCTGCGCGCGCTCCTCCTGCTCGCGGAGCAAGTACTCGACCAAGGAGGCCGCATCATCCCGAACGATCTCAAGCGGGCGGGGAAACCACTTGGCCAGGGTGCGATTCAGCATGGCGTAACTCAGAAAGAACAGGGTGATGACCGGCAGCAGCGACAGCGCCAGCGCTCCCGCCACCATCTTGGTCTTGAACTTCGCTCCCAGAACTTGCCGGCGATGCTCCGTGTAGAGCCGAAACAGGTAACGAATCAGGACGAGGCCGTAAATGATAAAGGCCAGGAACACCACGCCGGAAAAGAGATAGAGCAGCATGACTTCCGTGGGCTCGTCGGGCTCGAGGAAGGGAACATTGATGGAGCCCAGGACAAACATGGCGGCCAGCAGCAGAACCAGACCCAGGCCGCGCAGCAGCCAACGAGAGCGGCTGGTGGTTTCAGTCGCGGCCATGGGGCGGCTCCAGTTCGATTCCCAGCGGACAGGCGGCGCAGTCGGGACGGGCGCGATGGCAGTACTCTTTGCCTACAGTGACCAGCAGGGCGTGGTACTCGTTGAACAGCCGGGCGTCGCGGGGCAAGTTTCGGTGAAACAAATCCTGCAGCTCGTCGTAGGAGGCTTTCTCTCCCGCGAGCCGGTGGCGCGCCAGTACGCGCCGCGTATAGGCATCAATGACGAAAACGGGACGGCCGGCGGCATACAGGAGAATAGAATCCGCGGTTTCGGGCCCGATGCCCTGCAGAGAGAGAAGTTCCGGCCGCAGGCGATCGGCGGGTTGTCGCAGCAGCCGGGCCACAGAGCCCTGGTAGTGTTTCTGGAGGTGCTGGAGAAATTCCCCCAGGTAGCGCGTTTTCTGGCGGAAGTAGCCCGAGGGGCGGAGGTAGCGGGTCAAGCGCGGGCGGGGCACGCGCGCCAGTTTTTTCGGCGTGAGCACGCCCGCGCGGCGCAGATTGCCCAGAGCCTTTTTCACATTCACCCAGGCGGTGTTTTGGGTCAGCAGGGCCCCGAGGATCACTTCGAAGCGAGTTCGCGCCGGCCACCACTGCTGCCGGCCAAAGTGGCGATAGAGTCGTCGGTAGTAGCGGAGAAGCGTCTGCGGCAGAGAAGAAGACAAAGTCGCCGTCGTTTGCATGCTAAGGGCAAGATAGTCAGGCGCTTGCGGTAAGTCAAGGCAACCCGCCGGCGGACTCGACGCTGCCTACGGCAGTCTGGTAAACTTCGTGGAGGGATGTCCTGCTGCGCGGTTATGCTTTCGGCCACGCTGCTGGAGGCGAGCAGCGGCCCCGTCCAGAGATGCAAGACGGACTGCACTGTGCAGTGCCAGGATCCTTGGCCACCACCCCCGCCCCCTCCGCGCCCAATGTAAACGAGTAATCACGGCGGCCGAGGGGTCAAGGGGTCGGGGAGCTGTTGCTGGTTGGCCGAGGTCGCAGGCCCAGGCCATTTCTGTGGTCAAAAGGACGCCCTGTGTTTGCCGGCTTGCTTGACAGGGCGCAGGAATTTGCCTACGATTCAACTAGTTTGAAGCCGGTAGAGAGTGTGCTGCTGCTCAAGTGGTGTGTGTGGGCGGCCGCGTGCCCCCGCCGTGCTTAGCCCCGTGAGGGGGGCCGACAGGTGTCTGCGCGACTCGGCGAAATCCTCGTCAAGGAAAAGCTTGTCAGCCAGGAACAGCTGAAGCAGGCCCTCGAGCACCAGAAAAAGAGCGGGGGCCGGCTGGGGGCGGCCCTGGTGAAGCTGGGGTTCATCAGCGACGAGGAAATTACCGGAGTTCTTTCCCGCCAGTACGGCGTACCCGCCATCAACCTGAGCTACTACGAAATCGACCCGGCGGTGGTGAAACTGGTGCCGCAGGAAACGGCGACGCGCTACCAGGTGGTGCCGCTGTCGCGGGTGGGCTCGACCCTGACCATTGCCATGGCGGATCCGACCAACGTCTTCGCCATGGACGACATCAAGTTCATGACCGGCCTCAATGTCGAACCGGTGGTGGCCTCCGAGAACGCCATCAGCGAAGCTATTGATAAGTTCTACGGCACCTCGAGCAAGGCCGAAGCCGATCTGGATAAGGTGATGGCGGAACTGGGCAGCGAAGGCGCTGATGCGGTGGAGGTGAGCGAGGAGGAGGCGGAGGCGTCCCTATCGGAACTCGAGCACGCGGCGGAAGAAGCGCCGGTGATCCGCCTGGTCAACCTCATCCTCACCGAGGCGCTGAACCGCGGCGCCAGCGACATCCACGTCGAGCCCTACGAGAAGGAGTACCGGGTCCGCTTCCGCATTGACGGCATCCTGCACAATATTATGAGCCCGCCGGTGAAGATGCGCGACGCCATCACCAGCCGTGTCAAGATCATGGCCAAGCTCGACATCTCCGAAAAGCGCCTGCCGCAGGACGGGCGCATCATGCTCAAGCTCACCAAGGACGGCAAGAAAAAGGAGCTCGACTACCGCGTCTCCGTCCTACCCACGCTCTTCGGCGAAAAAATCGTCATGCGGCTGCTGGACAAGGAAAACCTGCGGCTGGACATGACCAAGCTGG
>CAYTXK010000200.1:1572-4504 GCA_964441645.1 uncultured Acidobacteriota bacterium | reverse complement strand
ACTCACACCGACAGCGGCCCGCCACAGCAACGGCGCCTTCTCGCGTCCCGGGCGCCGTGGTAGAGTCGGCTCATGGCTTCCGGCCAGCCCGCAGGGCCTTTTCGTCGCGTAGTTTTGATTGTGCTCGACAGCGTGGGCATCGGCGAGATGCCCGACGCCGCCGACTTCGGCGACGCCGGCAGCGACACTCTGGGCCACGTGGCCGCCTCGCGCCCGCTCAAGCTGCCGAATCTGGTGCGGCTCGGCCTGGCCAACATCAAACCGCTGGCACATCTTGACCCACCGGCGCGTCCGGCGGGGTCCTACGGCAAGGCGGCCCTGGCCTCCCCCGGCAAAGACACCACCACCGGCCATTGGGAAATGGCCGGGCTTTACCTGCGCGAGCCGTTCCCCACCTATCCCCACGGCTTTCCGGCCGACTTGATTCAGAAATTCGAGGCCGCCATCGGGCGCCCGGTGCTGGGAAATAAACCGGCTTCGGGAACCGAAATCATTCAGGAGCTGGGGGAAGAGCATCGGAAGTCGGGCAAACCCATCGTCTACACTTCCGCCGACAGCGTCTTTCAAATCGCCGCCCACGAAGAGGTCATTTCCATCGAAGAGCTGTATCGCATCTGCCAGGTGGCGCGCGCGCTGTTGCAGCCGCCGCACCGCGTGGGCCGCGTCATCGCCCGGCCCTTTGTAGGCCGGCGGGCGGGCGAGTTCACCCGCACCGAGCGCCGGCGAGACTTCGTCATCGAGCCCCCGCGCCCCATGCTGCTCGACCTGCTGACCGAGGCCGGGGTCTTCACTTACGGCGTGGGGAAAATCCACGACATCTATTGCGGGCGGGGCCTCACCGATTACATCAAGACCAAGAACAATGCCGACGGGGTGGCGCGCACCCTGGCGGCGGTCGAGCGGCATCCCACCGGGCTCCTGTTCACCAATCTCGTGGACTTCGACATGCTCTACGGTCACCGCAACAACGTAGAGGGCTACGCGCGGGCGCTCGAAGAAGCCGACACCGGCCTCGGGACTCTACTGGCTAAACTCGGCCCTGAGGACTTGCTGATCGTCACCGCCGACCACGGCTGCGACCCCGCCACCCCTTCGACCGACCACTCGCGCGAGTACGTTCCCCTGCTGGCGTATTCCCCGCGGGGCGAGACCGGGGTCAACCTGGGCACGCGCCAGAGCGTGGCCGACATCGGCCAGACCATCGCCGAGAACTTCGGCGTGCGGCTTGGCTTCGGGGTGAGTTTCCTCTCCCAGCTATCGGCCAGCGGCTAGCGACACACCCGCAGTTCCACTCTTTCACACGGCGGAAAATTGATTTAGGGCATGCCGGTGGCGGCGCTGCCCGAGGGCGCGTAGTAGCCGGAGCGGGTGCGCGCGTACAGCTTCGAAGAACCCTTGGGAGAAACAATTTCGACTCGCACCTGGCGGAAGGTGCCGTCGCGGGCGCGGTTGGTGGGGTAGTAGCCGAGCACGTACTGGTTGCGGATGTCGTGGGCGATCTTCTTGCAGAGCTCTTCCACTTCCGTGGTGGACGTCGGGAAATAGGCCAAGCCGCCGCTCACCGTGGCCAACTTGCGCAGTTCGCGCTTGGCCTTGCGGCACTCACGGCCCCCTTCGGCGCAGGGCAGGGCAATGATGTAAAGAGTGGCCTCTGACTGCTGCGCTTCTTCGAGCAGGGTCTTGAAGCTGGAAAGGCTGGTGTTGTCCACGCCATCGCTGACGATCAGCAGCACGTGCTTCTGGCGGGTGCCGCGCTTCAGATGCTTGAGCGAGGCGCGCACAGCGTCGTAGAAGGAGGTGCTGCCCCGCGTCTGGGTTTTTTCCAGCGCGGTTTTCAGCTCGTCAACGCTACTGGTAAAGTCCTTGCCTTCGAGGTCGAGATAGTAGTCGTCGTTGAAGTTGACGAGAAAGACCTCGTCCATCCGGTTCGAGGTGTCGACGAAGGTCAAGGCGCCGGCTTTCATCGAGGCGCGGTTCTCGCGCATCGAGGCGCTGTTGTCCAGGATCAACCCCACGGTGATGGGGACGTCTTCGTTGCGGAACAGGGTCAGCTTCTGCTCCACGTTGTTCTCAAACACCCGGAAGCTCGGCTGCCTCAGCTCGCTGACCACGCGCGCGTGGTCGTCCACCACCGTGGTGTGCAGCACCACCAGGTCCACATCAATGGAGAGAGTGTATTCGCCGCGCTGGTCGGTCCGCGGCGGCTGAGCGCCCCCGAGCAGGCCGGTGCCGAGGAGAGCCCCCAGGCCCAGCGCAGCCGCCAGGCTTCGTCTTATTCGCCTCAGCTCGTTAGTGCGCCGGGGCATAGTATCCCGTCCTCGCGTACGTCGTCAGCGGCGGCAGCCCGCGCGGCGGATTCAGCTTCACCTTGATCTTCCGCCATGTGCCGTCCCGCTCCTTGTTACTTGGACGGTAGCCGAGGATGTATTGGTTGCGTAGCTCGATCGAGATTTTGGCCGCCACGTCGGGAAGCTGGTTGATGTTGTAGAGCTCGATAGGAAACATCCGCCCGCCCGTGGTTTCGGCGATGTCGTGCAGGAGCGAGGGACCCCAGACGATTTCCGGCTCGCTGCGGGAGCCGATGGGGTCGAAGATGCCGATGGCGTAGATCTGCACGTCGGCTTCCCGCACCGCGCTCATCACGTCGCCCACGCTGTAGCGGCTGTGGTTGTCGCCGCCGTCGGAGATGATCAGCAGGGCCTTGCGGGCGTTCTGAGCTTCCCGCATGGTGCTGAGGGCAAGATAGATGGCGTCCATCAGCGCCGTGCGCCCGTCGGCGCGGATGGTGAGCAAAGCGTTCTGCACGTCTTCCACGTGGCGGGTGAACGGCGTAAGCAGCTTGGGGTTGTCGGAGAACTGCACCACAAAAAACTCATCTTCGGGGTTGGCGGTTTGCAGGAACTCCACCGCCGCCTTGGCGGCCCGCTCTAGC
>CAYTXK010000200.1:0-1562 GCA_964441645.1 uncultured Acidobacteriota bacterium | reverse complement strand
CGCTCAAATCGAAGACCACCCCGAGCGAAAGCGGCACATCCTCGTTGGTGAAGTAGAGAATCTCTTGCCGGGCGTTGTTCTCTAGCAGCTCGAAGTGCTCCCGGCTCAAGCCGGTCACCAGGCGGTTGTAGGGGTCGGTCACCGTGACGTTAACCAGAACCAGATCAATGTCTATGCGGACGCGCGTTTCCGGTCCGCTCGGAGGCGCAGCCTGGCCGTCGAGGGCCGGAGGCTCAGCTAAGGCTAGCGCCCCCAATCCCACGAGCAACAGCAGCAGGAATCTCGCCTCGCGGCGCATGGCGATCCCCACCCACCGGCCTAGGTAGGCCTGGCCGATTCTAGCAAAAAGTCAAGTCCGCATGCTAGCATCGCCGCCCGATGGCCACCCCTGTGCCGCCGGCGCTGCGAATCGCCGTCGGCATCCCCGCCCGTTATGGTTCAACGCGCTTTCCTGGGAAAGCGTTGGCTCTGCTGGCCGGGCGGCCGCTGGTTGAGCACGTCTACCGCCGGGCGCGGGCTGTGCCAGGTGTGGAACGGGTCGTGGTGGCCACCGACGACCGTCGCATCGTGACGGCGGTCGAGGCCTTCGGCGGGGAAACGCGGTTGACGCGCGCCGAACACCGCTCGGGCACCGAACGGCTGGCAGAAGTTTTTGAGACCGTGGACTGCGACCTGGTGGTCAATCTTCAGGGCGACGAGCCCCTCCTCGACCCGCGCGCTATCGCGCAGGCCCTCGAGCCCTTCGCCTCCGATTCCACGCTCCAGGTGTCAACGCTCAAGACTCGTATCCGCGACTCCGAATCTCTCCTGAGCCCGCACGTGGTGAAGGTCGTAACCGACGCGGCGGGCTTCGCCGTGACCTTTTCGCGCAAGCCCGTGCCGCCCGTGGACCCAGAGGCGGAGATTGACTTGGTGAAGGCGGCCTACTTCAAGCACATCGGCCTCTACGTTTATCGGCGGGCTTTCCTGCTGCGTTACGTTCAGCTGCCGCCCACGCCTGCCGAGCAGCGGGAAAACCTGGAGCAGCTTCGCATCCTCGACAACGGCATCCCGCTCAAAGTGGTGGAAACCGAGCACGACTCCCTCGGCGTGGACACCCCCGAAGATTTGGCCCGCGCCGAAGCTCTGTTGGCCAAGAGCAAGGACTGAATTCGTGAGCGGCGGGGGATTTGACAATCTCGCCACGTGCCCTCATAATGCGTTGTACGATGTTTGTACGCACAAAAATTCGGCCGCCGCGGCCGGAGGTGAAGCGGAAAGCGAATGGCGGTGCCCAAATATATCTTTGTCACCGGCGGTGTAGTTTCCTCTCTCGGTAAGGGCCTGGCGGCCTCCTCAATCGGGGCCCTGCTCGAAAGTCGCAGTCTCAAAGTCACCCTGCAAAAATTCGATCCCTATCTCAACGTGGACCCGGGCACGATGTCGCCCTATCAGCACGGCGAGGTCTACGTCACCGACGACGGCGCCGAAACCGACCTCGACCTCGGCCATTACGAGCGCTTCACTCACGCCCGCCTCACTCGCGACCACAACTGGACCACCGGCCGCATCTACGAATCCAT
>CAYTXK010000199.1:1992-4523 GCA_964441645.1 uncultured Acidobacteriota bacterium | reverse complement strand
AGTTTTCCGGCGGAATGGCGCTGCGGGTTTTGAAGTGCGCCGGCTGGCCGAGGGCGTGCACGCCGGCGTCGGTGCGCCCCGAGCCGTAGAGGCGGACTTTTTCGCCGGTGAGTTTGCAGAGAGTTTCGACCAGCGTGCCCTGGACGGTGGGCCGGTCGGGCTGGATGGCCCAGCCGAAGAATTCGCTGCCGTCGTAGGCGAGGGTCAGCTTGAGATTCCGCACGGAGATATTATAGCCACAGTCGTGTCATCAGTAGGTTACAAGGAAAAAGCAGATTCTTTGCCCCGAATCCCGAACTTTCGGGATCGGGGCTCAGAATGACAACTTAATAAAAAGAGGCGATCAAGCCGAGGGCGCCCGGGTGAGGGCGGAGACGTCGGGGCGGCTGCCGGGTTTGTCGAGCGGGACGCCCTGGCGGCAGAGGGGGCAATCGGCGGCGTCGTAGGTTTTCATCGCTTGCGTCAGCAGGGCGTGCAGCGGGACGTCGAGCTTGATGGTGCCGCCGCTGCGGTCCATCACCGCGGCCACGCCCACCACTTCCCCGCCCGCCTCGCGCATGACTTCGATGGTTTCGCGGGTGGAGCCGCCGGTGGTGAGCACATCTTCGGCCACCAGCACGCGCTCGCCGGGCGCGAGCGCGAAGCGCCGCAGGGCGAAGTAGCCATCGGGCTTGCGCTCGACAAACACGGAGCAGGCGCCGAGCTGGCGGGCCAGCTCATAACCAAAAATGATGCCGCCCAGCGCCGGGGCCGCCACTACGGCGGCGCGGGCGTCGCGGAAGCGCTCCGCCAGAGCGCGGGCGACGCGCGCCGTAGCCTCGGGATGCTCAAAAATCTGCGCGCACTGGCAGTAGGCCTCGCTGTGCAGGCCGGAGGAGAGCTGGAAGTGCCCGCGGCGCATCGCGCCCACGGATTCCATCAGTTGTGTGACTTCGGCCGCCGTCATTTCTTACTCTTCGTGAGGTCGTCGACGCTATCAAACTCCGAGTAGTCCCCCGCTGCACGGGCGGCTTCCGCCTCCTTTTCCTTGGCCTGCCACTCCGGGGTCCAAAACCATGCTTGTTCGCGCGGAACCGTAATTTGCCTCCTGCTTTGAATTCGTATCTTGACGGTGTTTGCGACAGACACCGGATTCTCCGGAGACCCTGAGTTTCCCTTATACAGACTATCCGTTGTACAGGCTATCCGTTCCCAGGCTTGTTGTGAAGGGCCTTTGTTGCCACGAAGTGGAGTCCCGCCCCGTACGGGCAGACGGCGAATCGCCCGGGGGCTTCCTGCAACCCTCGTGTGCGGCCGGACACCGGCCTGGCGGCAAGGGGAAAGGCGTAACACAGAGGACACAGAGAACACGTTCTCCTTCGGTCCGCTATCACCCTCTATCCCGTTGAGAGGTAGAGACGCAGCAAGGTTTTTGTCAGCCCGACCCCGCTACGGCAGGCGGAAGGGGGCGAAGGCGGCTTCCAGCAGCTCGGAATATTTCTCGACGTCGTAGCCGGCGAAATTCGAGAGCAGGGTGAAGGGGCGGGCGCGGTCGTTGGGGACAACGGCGTCGGCCTGGGTGATGACGTATTCGATAACCTCGCCCGGGCGGAGCTTGACCCCGTGGGCCGCCAGCGCTTGCGCCGCCACCGCTACCAGGCTGGCGCGCCGGTACTTTTCCGGATACTGCGTCAGGCGCTTGCGGATGACCAGCTCTTCCCACGCCACCTTGCCGGCTTGCAGGCGCTCGCGGTAGCGGCTCAAGACTTCTTCGGCGTCCGCGAGCTTGCGGCGATAGGAGTCGGCGTCGCAGGCCTCGGCCAGAATTCTCAGCACTTCCTCTTGCATGCGAGCGATGAGCGGCGGCGAGTCGTGCCGGCGGACTTCGAGCCCGCGCACCTTCAGTTGGCGGGTTTCGGAAAAAACGCCGAAATAGCGGTTGGGAACGGGCACATTCGGACGCTCTTTCGAAGGAAGAAAGACGATGTAGTGGTAGACGCCGGCGAGATCCACGGGCAGGCCGGTAGCGGTTTCGATGGCGCGGGCCAGGTCGGCGAAGTCAGCGCGCGTAGCGCCCGGGCGCACCACCCAGAGCGAGTCCACGATGGCGTGCAGGAGGCGGAAGCCGGCGCGCTCGCTGATTTCCTTGGCCTGCAAAAGGCGGTCGCGGCCGAAGGCGTTGATGGCCTCGTGAGCTTCGATGCGCCCGAAGCGGGCGTTCTTGTAGCCGAGGTAGCCGAAGCAGGTGACCAGCATCCACTTGAGGGCGCTCTGGCGCTCGTCGTAGCGGAGGCGCTCTGCTTCGCTGGCCGCCTGCTGCTTGAGCAGCTTGTAGCGGCGGCGCTTTTCGATGATGGGCTCGACCGTCTGCGGCACCAAGCCCCGGCGCCGCTGGCAGAGCCGGTAGCCGATTTCGGGCACGCGCACTGAGCAGCCTGCTCCCTCGCAGCGGCAGTTCACGGTTTCCGGAGAGACGTTGAAGCGCGCCATGATGGCGGGAAACATGGAAGCGAAATCGAGCTCGCCCACATTTTCGTGCAAGCCGAGCACGG
>CAYTXK010000199.1:0-1982 GCA_964441645.1 uncultured Acidobacteriota bacterium | reverse complement strand
CGGGCTTGAAGACCAGGCCGCCGCGGTCGGTGCGCAGCAGCTCGGCGCCGGTTTTGAATTCCTCCGGCTCGCGCTTCTGCCAGGGGATGAGGATGCGCTGGCGGAAGGCGAGGTCGAGCTGCATGGAGGTGATGCCGGTGCCGGTGGAAGTGCGCGCCATGTATTGCAAGGGCAGTTTGGTGAGGCGCGCCAGCTCGAACAGGCCCTCGAGGTTGGTTTCGCTGACCACAAAGGAGTTTTTGCGGTCAATGTGCAGGCGGCCGGCGAGCGTGGTGGTGCTGTCTTTGAAGACGATGCGCCCGTAGGAAAAATAGGAGCGGGCGCGGCGGTGCTGGGCGCTGCGGTCCGGGTCGCGGTTCAAGGGCAGCGGGCAACGGTAGCGCTCGGCCGCTTCCAGTAAGCGCGGCAGCAGAAACGAATCGCCCCAGTCGGTGAGCAGCAAGTCGGGGTCGTACTGACGGAGGCGGTTGGCCACGGTGCGCAGCAGCTCGCGCGGGTCGTCGGCGGCCAGAACTTCGGTGCGGCCGTCCACGCGCAGCTCGAGCGGCGCGCAGTAACCGTGATGGGGATTGACGCCTTCGCCTTCCAGGCGCCACTCCATCAGAGCGAGCGGCGGCAACTGGTAGTCGGTGGCCCAGGGGTCGTCGTCGAGCGCCAGCGCGCGCAGCCGGCCGTCTTCCTCCACCTCGAACTGGCAGCGGGCCAGCGGGAAGATGCCTTTTTCGTAGGCGTAGAGAGCCGGGAGCTGGATGTCGCAGTTGAAGAGCTCGAGCGTGGGCACGCGGCGATGCACCCAGCGCACCACCGAAGCGAATTCGAGCAGGCGCTCGACGCCGACCTCGAGCACCGGGCGCCACTCGCCGCTCCAGAAATCCCGGCGTTCCGTCCAGGCGAGCCGCAGGGGAAACTTCTCGGCCAGGCGCGCCGCCAGGCGGCGGAGCAGCGCTTGCGCGCCGCCCACATAAAAGCAGGGCGTGTAGGCGGGATCGAGCAGGCGGGTGCGGCGCTGCCCGGCGTCAATCACCCACAGCACCATCCCCGCCGGGGTTGGGTAGAGGTCCAGCAGCCAGCCGGTGAGCGGCATGGGCGTTCTCCACGAGGCGCAAGCGTTCTTCCAGAACGCGAAGAGCTTTTTCCTGCTCGAGGAAGAAGGTGAGGAAGATGGTGTCGAGCGGGTTCCAGGAAGCTTCCATGGAGCCGGAGGCGGCGTAGTACTTCACGCGCTCGAAGAGCAGGTCAAACACCTGCTGGTCTTCCCGGCGCAGGGCGCGGCGGTAGGGCGCGAAGCGGGCGCGGGTTTCCTCGATCAACTGGTGAAAGGTGGCGATGGTGCGGCCCATAGTCTCCTCCAATTAGCCACAGAGGCACAGAGACACAGAGGGTTTGGGGTCTTCGCGCAGAGCGAGGCCGGTGACGGTTTCTTCGAAGCGGTAGAGGCCGGTGGCGCACCGGGCCAGTTGCGCATCGAGCCAGCGACGCACCGGGCGCAGCTCGGCGGGCGCATCCGAAAACACCAGCGCGGTCAGCCCGCGCCCCGGCCAGCCGCGCAGGCGCGCGAGGCTGCGGCTGAAAACCTCCTTGGCCTCAGCCGGCGGCAATTCTTCATCGTCAAAAATATCGGGCAGGCCGGTGAGCACGACGCGCCGCGCGCCATAGCGCCGGGCGGCCGCGGGGGTGCGCTCGATGAGCTCCGCCAGTTGAAAGCAGGTGAAGGCGCGCGAGAGCCGCACTCGCTCCAAGAGCTCTTCCGGAGGACGCTGGTGGCGGCAAGCCCAACTCGCCAGTTTGTACGGGTTGAAGCAGTTGGCGGCATCGAGCAGCAGCACGGTTTCGCCCCGCAGTAGCGGCGCCAGCAGAAAGTAGTGCGAAAGCCGCGAGCTTTCCGGATGGCCATGAAAGAACACCAGCCCGGGGCGGCTAGAGAGCTGCGCGAGCAGCGGGCGCGTGGAAGCGGCAAAGGCCGAGGGAGCGGCAGCTTGCGG
>CAYTXK010000198.1:0-4533 GCA_964441645.1 uncultured Acidobacteriota bacterium | reverse complement strand
CAGCGCGTAGGCATCGGCACGCTGGCGCCGATCACGGCGCTTGACGTCGTGGGCACGGTGAAGGGCACAAGCTTTCTTGGCGACGGTGCGGGAATCACCGGCGTGCTCCGCGTCCGCACCATCACCTACCTCGCCGGGTGCGACGCTTGCGGCCTCTTGAGCGACGGCGATGACCAGAACACCATCTACATCAACCTGCTCGCTCCCATGACCATCAATTCCGTCACCTGTTTTTCCGATGCGGGTACACCCAGCATCAACATTCGGCGTGACGGCGACTTGGCCGACGGCGTTGTCCTCGCCTCGGACTTGTCCTGCTCTACCTCCGGGGCCACCTCAACTAATTTCTTCGGCTCTGAAAACGTGATTAACCTCAATGACAAACTCGACTTCCTGATGGCCACGGCAGGAGGCGTTGCTAAGCGCGTCACTGTCGTCATCCTGGCCACGCTGAACTGAGCCAGGATAAATCTCTTGAGCAAGAGGCACAGGCGTTCCCCTGGCGAGCGAGCGGCGGCCTCCGCCCGGCGTCTCTTGCTGGGGCTGGGCCTCCTCTTAATTTCCTTTGCTTCTGCGGCCGCGCCCCCGTCCCAGGCCCCTCAGTTTGGAACCCGAGGCGTGGTGCCGCGCGCGGCGGTGGTCAATTTCCGCGAACTGGCCCGTCGGGAAGCTGCGGCGCCCAAGAAACCCACACGGCGAGTCATCCCTTTTATGCGGGGGCCGGGCGCCTTCCCCCTTCCCGCAGGCATCCGGGCGCCTCGGGTCAGTGTCAGTCCTCCCGGCCCCCGGCCGGCCCCATCCCAGGTGCCTTCGCCGGCACCCGCGACGAATTTTGAGGCCCTGGGCGACAACGACGCCTTCATTCCTCCCGATACCCAGGGCGCCGTGGGGCCCAACCATCTCATGGTTACTCTGAATACCGAGATTCGAATCCAAAACCGCACGGGCGGAGAGCTCAGCAAAGTAACGCTGGAGTCGTTCTGGAGCTCGACCAATGCCAGCGGCGTCTTCGACCCCAAGCTGACCTACGACCCTTTCAACAACCGGTGGATTTTCGTTGCCGTGAGTGATGCCAAGTCGGCCAACTCCTCCATCCTGGTCGGCGTCTCGCAGACCGACGACCCGACCGGCAACTGGAACCTCTTCAAGATCGATGCCGACACTCCCACGGATACCAACTGGGCTGACTACCCCTCGCTCGGCTTTAACAAGGACTGGGTGGTGGTGAGCGTAAATATGTTTCCCAACGCCGGCGGCACTTTCGTCGAGGGACGGATTTATGCTCTCAACAAGGCCAATCTCTACGCCGGCACTTCGCCTTCTTTTACGCGCTTTGCCGACTCCAACGCTTTCGCGCTGGCCCCGGCCGTGACCTACGACAACTCGCTCGCCACCGAATTTCTCGTCCAGCACTTCAACGGCAACTCCATGGGCAGCGGCTTCCTGCGCCTCTCTTCCATTACCGGCGCCGTGGGCTCGGAGTCGTTCACCGCTCAGGTGACTTTCGTCAGCGTCGCCAATCCGTGGCAATCCAGCCCGCCCGGCGGCAATGATTTTGCCCCCCAAATGGGCACGACCGACAAGATTCAGAACAACGACTCCCGCATCCTCAATGCGGTTTATCGCAACAGCTCCCTGTGGGCTGCTCAGACAGTCTTTCTGCCCGCCATGGGAATGCCGGACCACAGCGCGGCCCAGTGGTGGCAGTTCGATCCCGATGGCACCGTCGAGCAGTTCGGCCGGGTGGAGGACACTGATGCCGTCTTCTTCTTTGCCTTCCCCACCATCGCGGTGAACTCGCAGAACGATGTGCTGATCGGCTATTCCAGTTTTTCCGCCAATCAATTCGCCAGCGCTAGTTACTCCTTCCGCCGCGGCCCCGACGCGGCCAACACCCTGCGCGACTCGGTGATCCTCAAGGCCGGGGAGGCCACGTACTTCAAAACGTTCAGCGGCACCGACAACCGCTGGGGGGACTACAGCGCCACGGTGGTGGACCCGGTGAACGACCTTGACCTCTGGACCATCCAGGAATACGCCTCCAGCCCCGATTTCCCCAACGGCGACGACCGCTGGGGCACCTGGTGGGGCAAGATCGCTGCCGGCAAGAAAAAGAAAGGTCAGGTCACCAGCGAGTAACGCCCTCAATTAGTAGGGGGGGAAGGAGAGGCGCGGAGGGTTGCGCTCGACCCAGAGCCGGATGGGCGGCTCGAGGCCGTTGACGCGCACGCTGACAATCACCCCGGAGCTTTTGCCCTTGACCTGAAGGGTGCGCGAGCGCCCGCCCCCTTGCACCGGCACCTGCAACAGCACGCCAGCCGTCGGCTTGACCTCGAGAATCTCGTAGCTCTTGACCCGGCCCATGGCCGTGGTCTCGCCCCAATCTTCCAGAAAGGCCTGGTAGCTGTAGACCGGCGTAGGGTTCCAAATCTTGTAGGCCGTGGGGTAATCGCCGGCGACCAGGGCGTCCATAAACTGGCGGACGAACTGCTCTTCGGCGTGGAAGCGGTACTGCCACCAGGTCACCCCGGCCAGCACGATGAGCACCGCCCCGCCCACCAGCAGGCGCGTCGGCCAGGGGTTGGGCCGCGGCAGCGGCTCGGCGTCAAAGAGCGACTCGGCCATGGTGCGCTTCTCCTTAGAGCGTGCGGCGGAAAAGCAAAATCGAGCCGGTAATCATCACCAACGAAAAGGCTAGCAAATAGAGCAGGTCGGTGTAAATGCCGGCCAGGCCGGTGTTCTTCAAAAGCAGATTTTTCAGGGCGTGGACGGCATAAGTGAAGGGATCAACGGCGGAAATAACTTTGAGCCAAACGGGAAACCCGGCGGTGGGATAGATGGCGCCGCTGGGGAAGAAGAGCAGGGTCATCAGCAAACCGACCAGGGAGCGCGGCACCAGCGGGTCTTCCACGCGCACCATGATGAGGAAAGCGAAGCCGATGAGGGCGAGCGAAGTGATGCCAATCACCAGCGTCAAGTAGAAAAGCCGCACAGGATCCCACAAGCGGTCCACGCCCGCCAGCAGCCCGCCGATGATAACCAGCACCATGCCGGCCAGCAGTCCTTTGAGCGCGCCGGCCAGCGTCAGCCCCAGCACCAGCTCGCTGCGCTTGATGGGAGTGACGAGATAGCCTTCGTGCAGGCCGCGGGCCTTGTCGTCAATGTAGAGAATCCCCCCGCTGATCATGGCCATCATGAAAATCGACATGGCAATGGAGCCGGGCAGTAGGTACTTGATGTACTCGACGTAACCGTAGGTCTCGACGATTTCGAGCTGAATCTTTCGCACCAGGTGCGGATCCACCTCGGGCGCGTTCAGCACCTCGACCAACTCGCCCATGGCCGCCGCCACGGCGTCGCCCTTGAAATTGTCGGAGTTATCCACCACCAGCACCAGGCGCGGCCGGTTGCCCGCGTAGGCGTCGCGGGAAAAGTAGGGCGGGATGTGGATAATGGCGGCCACGCGCCCGGAGCGCAGGTCGCGCTCGGCCTCCGGCAAAGTGGCGTAGTCGTGCACAGCAAAGGTTTGCGGGTTGGCTTCGATGCTCGACATCAGCTCGCGCACATCCCGCGCCCGCGCCCCGCCGTCCTGATCCACGATGGCCACGTCCAGGTGCTTGATCTTGCCGCCAAAGGCGTTGCCCAAAATGATGAGTTGCGCCAGGGGAAAAATCATCGACACCACCATCAGGGTGGGGCTGCGCCAGAACTTGCGCAGGTCGCGCTCGATGATGGCCAGCATCCTGTGCATGGCGTCTCCTCTGAGGCCTCCGGGGTTCAGCGATAAATGGGAGTAATGTAGTCTTTCAAATTCTCTCCGAGCTCGTCGCGCAGGGCTCGACCGGTGTAGTGCACGAACACGTCGTCGAGCGTGGTAGTCTGAACGGAGAGCGAGGTTACGGCCACGCCGGCGGCTCGCGCAGCCTCGAGCAACACGCTCACTGTCTGCGCGCCGTGGTCAACGGCGAGGCGGTAGATGCCGTCGCGCTGCGTTAATTGTTGCACCCCGGCCAGTTTCTTCACCCGCTCCGCCCAATCGGCGGGAGCGCGGTCGAATTGCACTTCGACGATGTTGCCGCCGGGGACGTTGGCTTTGAGGTGCGCGGGGGTGTCGAGCACCACCCGCTTGCCGTGGTCGATGATGGCCACGCGGTCGCAGAGCCGGTCGGCTTCGTCCATGTAGTGCGTGGTCAGGAGGATGGTCAGGTCGCTCTGCCGCTTGAGCAGCACAATCATCTCCCAGACGGCGCCGCGCGAGGTGGGGTCGAGGCCGGTGGTGGGCTCGTCGAGAAAGAGAATCTTCGGGCTGTGCATCAGCCCGCGGGCGATTTCCAGCCGCCGGCGCATGCCGCCGGAAAAATTGCGCACCATCTGATGCCGCCAGGCGCCCAGGTCAACGGCGTGCAGGAGCTCCTCGGCCAGTTGCAGGCGGCGCTCGGCGGGCACGCCGTAGAGTTTGGCGTGAATCATCAGGTTTTCTTCGGCCGTGAGTTCGAGGTCGGAGGTCATCCCCTGCGGGATGACGCCGATGGA
>CAYTXK010000197.1:0-4565 GCA_964441645.1 uncultured Acidobacteriota bacterium | reverse complement strand
CTGGGCGACGGGGGCGCGGCTGGTATTCCCCACAGCCAGCGAAGACCAGATGGGTTTCGGAAAGTGGCGCATCATTTCGACGGTCGGCGGCCGGTACTTTGTGCCTGAAATCACCCAAGGCTCCTGGGTCGCATTGATCGCCCGTTACGATGTGGCCGTCGCAGGGGACCCCGACCGCCGGCACATCAGCGAGCTTCAACTCGCGCCGCAACTCTACATTCAACTCCCCGACACCTGGTTCCTGAACTTCTACCCAGCAACGGAAATCCGCTACAACTTCGCCGAACAGCGTCCGGATGACACCGGACGCTGGTTCGTGCCGCTCGATGTCGTTGCGGGCAAGATGCTGAACAAGACCACGGTCGGTTCGATGGAGGTCAGCTTGCCAATCGTCAATGAGTACAAGTTGTACGATTGGAAAATCGAGGCCCGCATCGGATTCTTCTTTTAGAATGGACATGGTTGCGGCCATCATCATGAGGCCCATGCTCGGCGGCAAGGAAAGCTTGGAGCAACTCTGGCGCAATCTGGCGAAGATGTGAGGAGGCAAACGGATGACCGCTGCTCAATTTTTCGACATCCTGTTACTAGCTGGCCTGTTCACGTCCGTCCTGGCGTTTGGCTCGAGGGCGACCGGTGAGGACGTCCTCTACCTTTGGCGCCGGCCGGGTCTGCTCACCCGGTCTTTCCTCACGATTTATGTCGTCATGCCGTTGGTCACATTGGTTCTGGTGCTGGTGCTACCGCTGCCAAGACCCACCACAGTTGCGTTGGTGCTGCTGGCGATCTCGCCGAGCTTGCCGGTTTCTCCCAAGACCATGCTCAAGTTTGGCGGCCATCCGCCTTGCGTCCACAGCTTGCTGGTAAGCGTGTCGCTGCTTGCCCTCGTCGCGATCCCGGTCTCGAGATCGCCCGCGGGCGCCGGAACAGCCACCCGGTCTCGCTCGCCATCCTCAGCGCCGTGTTCCCTGAAGAGGTGGCCGTGCGGCCGTTGCAGGTGCTGAAGGTCCTCCTGCCAACGTTCTTCGTGCCGCTCGCTCTCGGCATTTTGCTCCGGCGCTGGGCGCCGGCCGCGGCCGATCGGATCGCCGGACCCTCGGGCAAGGTCGGCGCAATGGCGCTGTTAGCATGGTGGCTGCTGCTCCTGGTCCTGAATTTCCGGGCTGTCCTGGGCCTCGGCTTTTGGTCGCTCGGCGCACTTGCGCTCTGGACTCTCGTGGGTCTCGCCGTCGGACATCTGTTGGCCGGCCCCGACCCGGTCAACCGCCCCTCACTCGCTCTCGCGACGGCCCTCCGTCACATCGGTGTTACAGCGGTGATCGCGACGTCGAGCTTCGCGGACGCCAAGCCGTTGCCCATGATCCTCGCTTACGTCGGAGCCTACACCTTTGTGCCGATCCCCTATTCGATTTGGTGGAAGAAGCGGGTCGCAGCCAAGTCGTCTGCGGCCCAACAGCCGAAGCCAAAAGAGATCACCTCGTAACCGAAGGCGGGGACCCAGGTATGAACTACGATTTCATCATCATCGGCGCGGGGTCAGCTGGCAGCGCGGTAGCGGCGCGCCTCAGCGAAGGCGGCGCCTCGAACGTGCTGCTGCTCGAAGCGGGCCCTCCGGACACGAAGCAGGAGATTCACATTCCAGCCCTCTTCAGCAAGCTGTTCAAGAGCGAGGTGGACTGGGCCTACTACACGGAGCCGCAAGCCGCGCTCAACGGGCGGCGGGTGTACTGCCCGCGCGGCAAGATGTTGGGCGGCTGTAGCTCCATCAACGCCATGATCTACCAGCGCGGCAACCCCGGGGACTACGACCACTGGGCGGCGCTGGGCAACCAGGGTTGGAGCTACGCTGATCTCCTCCCCCTGTTCAAGCGCCTGGAGAACTTCGAGCCCGGCGCGTCCGCGTATCACGGTGCCGGCGGTCCGCTCAACGTCGCGGATCTGCGCGATCCCAATCCGCTCTCCCGGGCATTTGTGCAGGCGTGCCAGCAAGTGGGGCTGCCGCTAAACGACGACCACAACGGTGCCCGGCAGGAAGGGTTTGGACTCTACCGCGTCAACCAAAAGGAAGGTCAACGGCACAGCACCGCGGCGGCCTATCTCAAGCCAGCCATGAGCCGCGCCAACCTGCGCGTCGAGACCAACGCGCTCGCCACGCGCCTGCTATTCGACGGCAAGCGCTGCTCCGGTGTGGCCTATGCCCAGAACGGCACGGCGGTCGAGGTGAGGGCCCATCGCGAGGTAATCCTCTGCGGCGGAGCCATCAACTCGCCCCAGCTCCTGCTGCTCTCGGGCATCGGCGACAGCCAGCAGTTGCGGTCGCTGGATATCGCGGTCGTCCACCACCTGCCTGGTGTGGGCCAGAATCTGATCGACCACCTGATCTTCCTGCTCGCTTTCGACTGCAACGCGCCGCTCACCCTGGCCAACGCCGGGACCCCGGAAAGCTCGGCGGCCTATGCGCAGTCCCGAATGGGGCCACTGACCTCGAACATCGCCGAGGCGGGCGGCTTCGTCCAGGTCCTGCCGCATTCGCCGGTGCCCGATCTGCAATTCCATTTCGCGCCGTCCTACTTCGTCAACCACGGCTTCGACAACCCCATCGGGCACGGCTTCAGCATCGGCGCGACGCTGGTCCAACCCAAGAGCGTGGGCTACCTCGGGCTGCGCACCGGGAGCCCAGAGGATCATCCCATCATCCAGCCCAACTTCTTGACGCACGAAGACGACCTGACGATTCTGCTGGAGGGAGTAAAGCTGGCGCGCGCGATCGCCGCGGCGCCGGCCCTGACGCGCTATCGTGAGCGGGAATACTTGCCCGGGGATCAGGCACAGAGCGACGATGCGCTGCGCCAGGCCATTCGCCAACACGCGCATACGCTCTTCCATCCGGTGGGCACCTGTAAGATGGGGACCGACCCACTGGCCGTGGTCAACGACCGTCTCGAGGTGCATGGCGTCGAGGGCCTGCGGGTTGCCGACGCGTCCGTCATGCCGACCATCGTCAACGCCAACACGAACATCCCGTGTGTCGTGATCGGCGAAAAAGCGGCAGACTTGATTCTGGGCCGATGCTGACCCCAGCGGTTGGTTAAAAGCCGGATATGCCAGCCTCGCTGGCCGAGCGATTGCAAGTGCGGGAACGGTGGTTCACGCTCAAACCCGGGGTGGCGGCGGTGGTGGATTACACCGCGTTGCACCAGGATGCCAACAGCCTTTCCCAGGTCGGCAAGCAGGACGACCGGTGGCAGGTGCGCGACCTGCAGTTGATTCTCGGCGGCACCCTCGGCAACGATTACAAGTTGAGTTGTTTTGTCGCGGGCTCTTACAAGTTTCTGAGCTCGAACCCCCGCAGATAGGGAAGCCGGACGCCTACCCGCGTCCGGCTTCTTCTTTCTTCGGGATGAGCGCCGCGGGCTCGGCCTGCGGCGCCGCCCGCCGGTAGCGCACGATGAAGGAGAACCCGGCCAGCACGAGGCCTACACTCACCGCCTGCGCCAGCGAATAGCTCCCGAAGAAGCGGTCGTCCTTGACGCGGATCAGCTCGATCAGCAACCGCTCGACCCCCGCGAAGATCAGGTAGCACCCGAACAGCCACCCGAGGCCGTGGCGGTGGTCCCGGCGGTGCCACAGCCAGGCGAACACCGCCAGCATCGCCGCCGCCTCGTACAGCTGCGTGGGGTGCACCGCGACGACCAGGTTGAGGTCCGTGCCTGGGGGGAACGAGACGCCCGAGCCGCTCAGCTCCGCCACCGTGGTCGGCGGGAGGCCCTTGGGGAACTGCATGGCCCAGGGCAGTGACGACGGCACGCCGTAGTCGTCGTTCACCAGGAAGCACCCGACCCGGCCCAGGCCGTAGCCCAGCGCGAGTCCGGGCCCGCACAGCTCGCAGGTGAACAGCAACGGCACGCGCTTGCGCCAGCCGTTGAGCAGGACGGCCGCGACGCCGCCCAGGAACCCGCCGTACCACACGAGCCCGCCGCGCGACAGCAGCGGACCGCCGTGCAGCGCCATGTACCACAGCTTCGCGCCCAGCAGCCCGCCCACAACCGCGGCGACGACGATGTCGGCGGCGTAGTCCTCGTCGAGCCGGCGGCGCCGCAGCTCGAGCTGCATCGCCCAGCCGGCCATGAGGAACGCCGCCATCATCATGATGCCGTAGCCGGTGATGGCGAAGCCGCCGATGCGGATCTCGAAGGGATAGACGTTCATGCCGTGGGGGTGTGGGAGGTGGGGACGTGGGGGGCGGCCGCGAGTCCCGGGAGCGGGAGATCCGCGCGGGCGTCGAGCGTCCAATCACTCAGCTCACCGCGCTCCAAATGGAACCAGCCGGCGCGGGCGATCATGGCGGCGTTGTCGGCGTTCAAGCGCGGGCTCGCGACGGCGACCCGGGCCGCGCCCCGCAGCCGCTCCGCCGCGAGGGCCGAGAGCGCGCGGTTGCAGGCCACGCCGCCGCCCAGCACCGCGGTGCGGTGGCCCGTGGCGCGCACCGCGCGCTCCAGCTTGGTCACGAGCACGTCGAGCACGGCGTCCTGGAACGCGCGGGCAAAGTGTGGCCGGTCGCGCGC
>CAYTXK010000196.1:0-4593 GCA_964441645.1 uncultured Acidobacteriota bacterium | reverse complement strand
GCAACGAGATGGACGAGGCGGTGATGCACTACCTGAAGCGGAAGTACAACCTGCTCATCGGCGAGCGCACCGCCGAGCTGATCAAGCAGGAAATCGGCTCCGCCTACCCGCTCGACAAAGCCCTGACCATCGAGATCAAAGGACGCAACCTCATCGAGGGCGTACCCAAAACCATCACCATCTCCGACGCCGAAGTGCGTGAAGCCCTGTCCGAGTGCGTGTCCACCATCATCAACGCCATCCGCGTGGCCCTGGAGCGGACACCGCCGGAACTCTCGGCGGATATCAGCGACCGCGGCATCGTCCTCACGGGCGGGGGCGCTTTGCTGAAGAACCTCGACAAACGCATTGCCGAGGAGACCGGCCTCCCCGTCTCCCTGGCCGATGATCCGCTGGCCTGCGTGGTGCTGGGAGCCGGAAAAATGCTGGACGACTTCAAGCTGCTCCGCCAGGTAACCATCGAGTAACCGGGCCGGGGACGGGCGGAATGCGCACCTTCGTTGAACGTCACCGCCACCTGAGTCTGCTGGTAGCCGCACTGCTGGCGCAGTTGTTCTTCCTGGCGTACCAAATCAAGAGCGAAAACGACGTCCGCCTGATTCGCCGCTGGGCGGTAGCGGTCATCACCCCGGTGGAGCGCCTGGTGCGCGGAAGCGTAGAGACCGTCGGGTGGCTGGTGGATGACTATGTCGCCCTCTATGGGGCCCAGCAGGAAAACCGCCGCTTGAAGACGGAACTTGACCAGACCCGCTTGCGCCTCCACGAGCTCGAAGCGCGCGCCGCCGAATCCGAGCGCCTGGCCGGCTTGCTCGAAATGAAACAGAGCTATGAAAGGGCTCCCCTCCTCGCCGCCCGCGTTATCGGCGCCAGCCCCGCGGCTACCACGCGAACCGTCCTCATCGACCGCGGCAGCGAAGACGGGATCAAAGTCAATATGGTCGTGCTCACGCCCGAGGGCGTGGTGGGGAAAGTCGTGGCCGTCTTCCCCACCGTGGCGCAGGTCTTGCTCGTCACCGATCAGAAAAGCGGTGTGGGGGCGCTGGTGGCGGAGAGCAGCGTGCTGGGGGTCGTGAAAGGCACAGGAAGCTCGCAGTGCCGGCTCGATTACATCTCGAATCAGGAAACCATCGCCCCGGGGGCTCTGATTGTCACCTCCGGCCAGGATCAACTCTTTCCTAAAGGGCTGCCGATCGGCCGCGTCGAAACGGCGAGGCCCGGCGAGATTTTTCAGGAGATCACCCTGTCCCCCGCTGCCCCTCTAAGCCGCCTCCAACATGTGCTGGTGCTGGCCGGGCCGCCCGAGACTCTGGGGACGGCCGCGCAAGCCCCGGCCCGTGCCGACAGGCTGATCCGATAGCCCCGTGGTCACCATCGCCGAGCGCGGCCCCGAGGTTTACCACTTCCATCCCGCCGTCCTGGTGTCGGCGGTGGTGCTGGCCATCCTTTTCCAGTCGGCGCTCCCGCTGTATTTTCCCTTTCACGAACTCCTGGCTCTGTTCGAGCTGCCTCTGCTGGTGGTGGTATATTTCGGTTTTTCCCGCCGCAATCCCTCGACCGGGTTGCTGCTGGGGCTGGCGGTGGGCGTTCTCCAGGACGCCCTGAGCCAGAGCCCCATCGGCCTGCATGGAATGCCCAAGACTCTGGTGGGTTACGCCGCCTCCTCTCTGACCGGGCGGCTCGACACCGACCCGCCGCATGCACGACTCCTGCTGTTGTTTGGCTTCTACTATTTTCACCAGCTCATTTTCGCCGCCGTGCGCTGGCTGTTGCTGGGGGAGGTGGCGGAGTTCATCAGTCTGTCGGTGCTGGAGGCGGCGCTTGTCAACTCCCTGTTGGGTATGCTAATTTTCCTGGTCTTAGATCGCTTTCGTCGCACCACCTGACCATCGGGCATGCCTCTGCTAGCAGAATCCAAACTCCCTCTCGAACGCTTGACCCTGCTGCGCTACGCCACCGTGGCCATTGTGGTCCTGTTGCTGATGGGTTTCTGGCAGTTGCAAGTGGTGCGGTCGAACTATTACGCCACGCTGGCGGAGCGCAACCGAGTCCGCACGCTTCCCCTGATGGCCCCCCGCGGATTGATTCTCGACCGCGACAACCGCCCCCTGGTGGACCACTACAACTCCTTCAGCGTCATCTTGATCCGCGAATATGTGGACGAGGTGCAGAAGGATCTGCCCTTCATCGCCCGCGGTCTCGAGCTCGGCCCGGAGTGGTTGGGGCAGCGCCTGGAAGAGTTTGCCGACGCCCCTCCTGCCCAGCCCATCGTGCTCAAGGAAGAAGCCAGCATGGCTGACATCGCCTTCATTGAAGCGCACCGCACCGACCTTTCCCAGCTCGAGCTTCTGCACGTCTATCGCCGGCGGTATCCCGACGCCGGGTTCGGCTCCCACCTGTTCGGCTACGTAGGCGAGGCGACGAAGAAAGAGGTCGACGCCCGCGCCTACGAGGCCGGCGATTTTGTGGGCAAGATGGGCCTGGAGCGGTACTACAACAAAGTTCTGATGGGGGAAACGGGCCAGCGGCGGGTCATTGTCGACAGCCGCGGCAAAGAAGTGGAGAAGCTCGACCCCATCAAGCCGGTCGCCGGGCACCCCATCCGGCTCACCATTGATGCCGACCTGCAACGAGTGGCCGAGCAGGTGATGGCAGCCGAGCAGGGGGCGCTGGTCGCTCTCGACCCGCGCACGGGCGAGATTCTGGCGGCGGTCAGCCGCCCCGCGTTCGACCCCAACCTCTTCGCGGTGCGCATCCGCCCCCAGGAGTGGCGCTCGATTACCGAAGACCCGGCCAAGCCTCTCCTGAACCGCAGCATCCAGGCGCAACTCGCGCCCGGCTCCGTCTTCAAGATCATTGTGGCTACCGCGGCGCTGGAAGAAGGCCTACTGGACAAGGACACCTTCACGGTGCGCTGCCCGGGCTGGGCCATTCACTACGGGCGCACTTTCCACTGCTGGCGCCCGGAGGGGCACGGCGTGGTGAATCTCCACCAGGCCATCGTCCAGTCCTGCGACGTTTTCTTCTACGAAGTCGGGCGCCGGCTGGGCATCGAGCGCATCGCGCGTTACGCCAAGATGCTGGGCCTGGGCGCCCCCACCGGTGTGGACCTGCCGGGTGAAGAAGCCGGCCTGGTGCCCTCCCCGGAGTGGAAACAGCGCGCCCTCAAGCAGCCATGGTGGGACGGAGAAACAATCAACGTGGCCGTCGGGCAAGGACCTGTCCTGGTCACGCCCTTGCAGTTGGCTTACAGCGTGGGGGGAATTGCCTCGGGTGGAGTTTTTGCCCGCCCCCATCTCCTCTATGACCCGGAGAGACAGCCCACCGTTAGCCGTGTCACGCTGCGGCCGGAGACCATCGCCACGGTGACCCAGGGTCTTTGGGGGGTCGTCAACGAGGGCGGCGGGACGGGTGCGTCCGCGCGCTTGCCCAACATCGATGTGGCGGGTAAGACGGGCACGGCGCAGCTGGTTGGCTTGGAGACGCTCAGGCGCACGGGACGCCGAGCCGTTGGCATACTCACCGACAACGCCTGGTTCGTCGGATTGGCGCCGCAGCGTAACCCCGAGATCGTAGTGGCGGTTCTGGTGCAGCACGGATCCCACGGTTCGTCCGTCGCTCCCCTGGCCCGAGAGGTGATCCGGGCCTACTACGAGAAAAAACAGCAGCGGACCGGGGGTCTGGTGGCGCAGACCGAGGCGCTTCGCCCAGCGGGCGCCGCCGCGGCGGAGCAGCGCTGATGGCCGAGCGCGTTCGCTTCCGCGAGCTGGATTGGTTTCTGCTGGGTGTAGTGCTTCTCGTCGCCCTGCTGGGGGTGATGGAGATTTACTCGACCACGCAGAATCACCCCCGCTTTGCCGGAATGCACCTGCGGCAGTTGACCTGGGTGGGCCTGGGGCTGCTGCTCATGCTCATCATCGCCCGCCTCGACTACCACAGCGTGCTCGATCAAGCGCCCTGGATCTATCTGGCCACCCTGGCCGGCTTGCTGGCCGTGCTGCTCGTAGGGGTGGAGAAATTCGGCGCCCGCCGCTGGCTGGCGGTCGGGGGTATCAACTTTCAGGTGTCCGAATTGGCGAAGTGGTCTATAATTATCGTGTTGGCCAAGTTTCTTAGCGACTTGCGGAGTGACACTGTCACTCTGCGGGACGTGGCCAAGGTGGCCGCTCTGGCGGGCGTGCCCTTGATCTTGATCGCCGCCCAGCCAGACCTGGGAACCGCCTTGACGCTGGTTCCCATCGCGGCGACGGGAGTTTTTCTCGCCGGCTTGCGTTGGAAGCACGCCGCCGCTTTTGTTTTAGTGGCCCTGTTGCTTCTCCCAGCCGGATGGTTGGTTTTGAAGCCGTACCAGCGAGAACGGCTGGCGACCTTTACCAACCCCGCCCGTGAGCCCCAGGGCCCCGGTTACCAGACGCTGCAATCAAAGATTGCCGTCGGCTCGGGTGCCTTTTGGGGCAAAGGGTTGGGGCTGGGGAGCCAGAACCAACTGGGGTTCATTCCCGTCCGCCACGCGGAGTTCATCTTCGCCGCCTACGCCGAAGAACAGGGCTTCGCCGGCGTTTTGCTGGCGTTGAGCGCTTACTTGATCTTGTTGTT
>CAYTXK010000195.1:0-4617 GCA_964441645.1 uncultured Acidobacteriota bacterium | reverse complement strand
TCAAGCTTGCCACGAGTTCGGCCGCCACGTACCTCTTCACCGTGCCCGTGCCGCTTGCAGCATTTTCAGGTTGCCGCCCGCCGCCACGCCTTCGCCCTTAACCCAGCGATGTGCGGAAAATCGACGCCTCCAAAAACAAAAGGCCCGCTAACGCTTGCCGCGCCAGCGGGCTGATGAATGCAGCTTTTGGCTTAGCTGTCCATACCTCCGCCGGCAGGGCTTCCGCCGCGGTAATAGCTGTAAACGTCCCACCAGCTCTTCATAACGGTCACCATACCGGAATCCTGGTGCGCCGTCAAGCCCGAATGGTATGCCGGGTAGGCTACCGACATGGGTTTTGGTTGTGCCCAGCGCAGTGTCTATTGCTGCCTTCGCCGGCGTCTGCTATCTTCCGCGCCAACGAAGCCGCGTTGAAAAGGACACAACCTTCGAATGCGAGCCATGAGCGGAGAGGCTGACCGGAATGCCACGGTTCTTGCTGGACTGCGCATTGCGGTGGGCATGCTCTTTGTCATTTTCGGCCAATACAAAGTGTTTGGAACCGAATTTACCCTCGGGGGCGGCTTCCAATTCTGGATCAACCGCTTCCTCGCTGAGGGTGCTTACCCCTTTATGGTTCCTGTTCTCCAGAATTTCGTCCTGCCACACGGAACGGCCATTGCCTTTCTCGTGGCTTATGGCGAGCTAGCCATTGGCTTGGGACTCGTGCTGGGGCTCCTAGTGCGCACGGCAAGTGCGTGCGGCATGATCTATATGTTGACTCTGCTGTTTTCCTCGGACTATCCCGGCCCGCACGCAGCGTTCTGGCAGTACTTTGGGGGCGCACTGGGGCATCTCGTGCTGGCGCTGTGCTTCGCTGCGTTTGCGCTGGGGAACGCGGATCAGGTCCTCTCGCTACGCTCCTACCTTCGGCGTGGTTCGGCAGTCGATGGCCGCTGAATGGTGGAGTCGAAGCCTCTTCGGGCTGTGCCGAAAGTCTTTCCTTCTTACACGGGGGTATTCAACTTAGCTAGAAGACCGTGTTTCGAACTGTGGGGACTTTTGTGGGGACCCCTTATGCATTTCAGTGGAAATAGCCACAACTCCAACCAACACGGTACAACTCACTAATTGATTGGCACAGAAAGGGTTGCAGGGTTTTCTGTCGTCCGTCCAACAAGTTAGCTAAGTGGTCTAGCACGGTTTCCTAAACCGCGGGTCGCCGGTTCGAATCCGGCCAGCCCCTCCACACTTTCTTCTGTAGTTTCAAGAAGATATCCCGATCTGTCCTACTGCAATTGCCTTGCAGGAACCGCGAGTGTAATAAAAGTGTAATACTCTCGTGCACTCTAGCGGGTCGAATCGGGCTAGAATTTCGTGGGTTGTTAATGGGTCTTCCGTTCGTGCTCTAGCAGAATCCTAAAGCTCCTCCTGGTCCGGTTTTTTTGGGGTTGGGTCACTCTCGCGCTGCGGTCGCTAGCGTATGACTCGTTTTCCGGAGCAGCTACGCGTGTTGTCTTTTTTTTGGCGTGCACGACATACAACTTTGTTCTGGTTTCGCTCGCGTTTTTCGTCGAGCAGCGACCTACTTGACATTGCGCTGCCCGTGTCATAGACAGATAGGCCACCAATTAGGCAGGACAGGCAGGATTAGTGGAGGAGGTAGCAATCCTATGAAACGGAGGGTCGGTAGTGTCTTCGTGTGTCTGTTCATTGCGCTGTCACTCTCACCGGCGGCCAGCGCTCAAACCATCACAGCCACGTTGGAGGGGCGAGTGCTCGACCCGACCGGCGCCGCGCTTCCCAATGCCACGGTGACAGCTACGAACACCAGCACAGGCTTCTCGCGTTCGGCGACCACGAATGAAGCTGGTGAATATCGCATTCCGCCGCTGCCGGTGGGCGAATACTCGGTCGCCGCCGAGCAGCGTGGCTTCCGCCGCGAGGTAAAGAAGGTAACACTCGTTATCGGACAGGCGGCGGCGCTCGACTTCAGCCTCGCCATCGGCGAAGTAACGCAGGAAGTGGTCGTCGAAGCCGGCAGCGCCCTGCTCGAGCCCACCCGCACGGAGGTGAGCGCCCTTATCACCGAGCGGCAGATCGCCATGCTGCCGGTGAACGGCCGCCAGTTCATTGATTTCGCCTTGCTGGCGCCCGCCATCACTACCGGCGAAACCACCTCCGGCAGCACCGACGTGATCATCGAGCCGGTCACCAAACTCTCCTTCGGCGGCCAGAACATCCACTTCAACCTGGTGCAGATCGACGGTGCCGACAACATCTCCACCGCTTCCGGCATCCACAAGACTACTCCCTCGCAGGAAGCCGTCCAGGAGTTCCGCGTCATCAATACCAGCTTCGGCACCGAGGCCGGGCGTGCCGTGGGCGGCATCGTCAACATCATCACCAAGAGTGGCACCAACGACTGGCACGGCTCCGCCTATTGGTTTTTCCGCAACAACGTCTTCGATGCCGCTAGCATCCTGCTCTCGGTTGATCCCAACACCTGCACCGTTCCCGGCGACGTCACGTCGGGGGGCTGCGAACTGCTTGACCGCCTGCAGCAAAACCAGTTCGGATTCGCCGCGGGCGGCCCTCTCCGGAAAGGCAAGGTGTTCATCTTCGGGAACTACGAGGGGCAGCGTCGCAGCGAAAGCGCCTTCTACAACTCGGTGATCCTGAGTAACATCACCCAGATCAACAACGCCAAATGCACGCTGTTCGGGGCTTTACCGGCTCCGGTTCCGGGTCAGCCCTGCCTGGCGGGCAGCCTGCCGCTGGAGGACCTGAACGTGATCCGCCGCTCCGATTACGACCAATTTATTGTCAAAGTGGATGCGGCGCTCTCCCAGAAGAACTACATATTCGTTCGCTACTTCTTCAACCGGCCCAACCTGACCAACCAGTCACCCCTGAACGACGGCTTTGAGCTGCCGTCCGGCTTCAAGGACAACTTCATCGAGGACGACACGCTGGCGGCTGCCTTGACCACCACCTTCTCGCCCTCCTTGACCAACGACCTGCGCGTCCAGTTCGCCCGGCGCTTCTTCGACTTCGTCACCGTTGCCTCCCAGCCGCGCCTGGAAGTGCTCAACACCTTCACCGTCGGGGTCAACCGCGGCAACCCCGACTTCTACCGCGAGCCCCGCTTCGAGATCGCCGATAGTTTCACCTGGGTTCGGGGCCGCCACTCCATCAACTTCGGCGGCAACTTCAACTGGGTCAAGACCACCGAGTCCTTCCCCCTGTTCTATCCCATGGAAGTGCACTTCCTGTGCGTACTGGCGAGCCAATGTGGCTCAAGCTTTGAGTCCGGCCGTCCGTTCGTAATCTTCTTCCAGCGCAACGACGCCAGCCAGAACTTCCTCGAGCCGACCATCATTCCGGGCGTGCAGGTCTACCAGGGCACACGCATCCCCGAGGAAATCCGCAACCTGGCCCTCGGGGTTCTGACCCATTACTACAGCGGCTTATTCGTTCAGGACAAGTGGCGCGCCACCAGCAACCTGACCCTGAACTTCGGGGTCCGCTATGAATGGGAGAACTGGCCCGGGCGGGCGCTCCAGAACGACCTCAACAACGTCGATCCGCAAGTGCAGGAGTCGGTGCCGGAGCAGGTCGCCCGGAAATACAACATTCTGCCGCTCCGCATCACCGATTCCTACCTCGAGATCGCGACCGCGAATCCGTTCGACATGGACGCCGAGAAAATGCTGGCGTTCGCCACCGGACGGGAAGTCCGGCTCCTGCTCTATCCGCCCACGAAGATCCGCGAGAGGCTCGACGAGCTTTACCGCTCGGCGGACGTGGTGTCGAAGCTTCTCTCCGGCATCACCGAGCAGCACGAAGTCACCCAGCTTAGCGAGGAGGCCGACGACTACCGTGCCACGGCCGAAGAGGCCCAGGCCCGGCCGATCATCAAGCTGGTGGACACCCTCATCGCCGACGGCATCACCTCACGGGCCAGCGACATCCACATCGAGCCCTCGGAAGGGGGCATGGCGGTCCGCTACCGAATTGACGGGGTGCTGCGCCAGGTGATGAAGATGCCGCGCTCGGCGGGGATCCCGCTGGTGTCCCGCGTCAAGATTATGTCAGGGATGGACATCGCCGACCGGTTACGGCCCCAGGACGGGCGCTGCCGCGTGGCGGTGAACGGGAACCCGGTCGATCTCCGTATCTCGACGCTTCCCGCGTCGCTCGGCGAAAAGCTGGTCATCCGGATCCTCAACACCAAGTCCACGGTCCTTTCCCTCGACGCCCTCGGCCTGCAGCAGGACGAGCGCGACCTGATGTCGAAGCTCCTCCTCAACAAGGAAGGGATCCTCCTGGTCACCGGCCCGACCGGGTCGGGAAAGACCACCACGCTCTACGCCGCGCTCCGGCAGGTGCAGGGTGAGGGGGTCAACATCGTGACGGTGGAGGATCCGGTCGAATACCGGCTCGGGTCCAACATCGTTCAGGTCCAGGTGAACGACAAAGCGGGGCTCACCTTCGCCACGGCGCTCCGGTCGATCCTGCGGCAGGACCCCGACGTCGTCCTGATCGGCGAGATCCGCGACATGGAGACCGCGCAGATCGCGATCGAGGCCTCGCTCACCGGCCACCTGGTGCTCTCCACCCTGCACACCAACGGCG
>CAYTXK010000194.1:2368-4621 GCA_964441645.1 uncultured Acidobacteriota bacterium | reverse complement strand
CGCCATTATGAAAGGGCAGGGCTATGCCGTGATGGGCACGGCCATGGCCACGGGAGCCAACCGCGCCGCCGAGGCGGCCAAGCGAGCGATTTCCAGCCCCTTGCTGGAAGAAGGCTCCATCGAAGGCGCCCGCAGCATCCTCATCAACATCACCGGTTCCGCGAGCCTGGGACTGCACGAAGTGCAGGAAGCCTCGGCGCTGGTGCAGAAGGTGGCGCACGAAGAGGCCAACATCATCTTCGGGGCGGTGCAGGACGAGGCGCTGAAGGACGCGGTGAAGATTACGGTCATCGCCACCGGCTTCAAAGAACGGAAGCAGCCGCGTGCGGTGGCGCGCCCGGCGGCGCCCGCCGAGCGAGTGCCGCCTCCGATCGTCCCCGCGCGGCCCGTAGCCAAGCCCAACGGCGGCGCGCTCGAAGCCAGCCTGCGCCTGATGCCGGCCGACCGCAGCAACCTGGACGTGCCCGCTTTCGTGCGCAAGCGCTGGGGGAACTGAACGCCGTCCGTGGCTAGCTTGAAGTTGTCGCGGGCTCTCCTGGAGGACTTGCTCGAGCAAGCCCGGCGCAGCCTGCCTAATGAGTGCTGCGGGCTGCTGGGCGGGCAGGGCCGCGAAGTCACGCGAATCTTTCCCGGTACCAACGCGCTCGCTTCTCCGGTGGCTTACGAAATCCCGTCGCGGGAGCTCTTCGAGCTGTTTCGGCGCTTGCGGGCGGAGAAGCTGGAGCTGGTGGGAATTTATCACTCGCATCCGAGCGGCGAGAACGCGCCCTCAGCGCGCGATTTGGAGCGCGCCTACTATCCCGAGGTTGCTTACGTGATTTTCTCGCCCAACCCCGCCCAACCGCGTCCGCTACGCGCGTTCCTTCTAGCTGACGGCACGATGGAAGAGCTGGCCGTGGAGGTTACGGGCTAGAGGCGGAGGGCTTCCTGGTAGACCTCCAGGACGCGGCGCACCGATTCGTCCCAGGAGAAGCGCTGGACTTGCTGGCGGCCGCGCTCGATCAGCCGGGCGCGCAGCGCGTCATCGAGCAGCACCTGGCGGATGCCGCGGCTGATTTCAAACACGTTTTCGGGATTCACGAACAGGGCGGCGTCCCCGAGCACCTCCGGCAACGCCGAGAGGTTGGAGGTGACCACCGGTGTGCCCAGCGCCATGGCTTCGAGCGGCGGCAGCCCAAAGCCCTCGTAGAGAGACGGAAAAACGAAGGCGGCGGCGTGCGCATAGAAAACGGCCAGCTCGCGCGGCTCGACAAACCCCAGGAAACGCACGTCGTTCTGGGTGCGGCTCTTCACCACCGGGCGGCGCAGCTCGGGGTGCTTGGAGAGCTCGTCGCCAATGATGATGAGCTTCAGGTCGGCGTAGCGCGAGTGGGCGCGCAACTCGTGCTTCACCAGAGCAAAGGCTTCGATCAAGCGCGGCAGATTCTTGTGGGGCTTGACGTTGCCGGCATAGAGCAGATAGGGGCCGCCTACCGAATAACGGCTCAGGGTGCGCTCGACGACTTCCGGCGAGGACGGCTCCTGCAAGCGGGCGTCGAGCGCGTTGTACACCACCACGATTTTCTCCGGCGGCAGTCCGAACAAGCGCTGCAAGTCCCGCCGCGTGGCCTGCGAAACGCTCAGGATGCGGGCGGCCCGGCGCAGGCAAAAGCGCGTGCGGCGGAAGTGAAGGGTATTTGCCAGCGAGGGTTGCTTGCCGCCCAATTCGAGAAAGTCCACCGGGTCGTGCACGGTGACGACGTGCCGGCAGGGGACCAGCCAGGGCGTGGTCAGGTAGGGGGTGTGCAAGAGCTGCACCTGGAGGCGGCGCAGGCGCCAGGCGAGCGTGAGGTCGCTCCGCAGTCCGTCCTGACGGCGGTCAAATTCCAGCAAGGAAAAATTGTCGGGCAGCGGGCCGAGCTCGGCGCGGTCGCTTTCGGCGCCGAGAAGGGTGTAAGAAGTTTCGGAGTCGAGGCGGGCAAGCGTGAGGACGAGGTTGCGCGTGTAAGTGCCGACGCCGAAGTCGCGGACGCGACGGATGTCAATCGCCACTTTCATGATGGAGCGGAACCCGGCGAAGCGTTGCGAACGCGCTCTCTAGCGCGCGCGCATGGTTGCTTCAAATTCTTGGAGGCGCAAGGTGTAGAGCGGGAACTGCGCGCTCAGCTCGCGGACCCGGCCGCGGATGGAGGCGATGGCGGCCTCGTCGCCCAAGTGCTCGAGCGCATCGGCGATCCAGTGGGCGATCTGCGCCATCTCGGGTTCCATCATCCC
>CAYTXK010000194.1:0-2358 GCA_964441645.1 uncultured Acidobacteriota bacterium | reverse complement strand
AGGGCGGGGGTGCCGATGCGGATGCCGCTGGCTTTGAGCGGGGGCTGGGTGTCGAAGGGGATAGCGTTTTTGTTGACGGTGATGCCGGCCTTCTCCAACCACAGCTCGGCGTCGCGGCCGAGAATGCCGCGCTGGTAGACGTCCACCAGAAGCAAGTGGGTGTCGGTGCCGCCCGAGACGATGCGGAAGCCCCGGCCCGCCAGGGTGTCGGCCAGTTTGCGGGCGTTGGCCACCACTTGTTGCTGGTAGGTTTTGAATTCGGGCTCCACGGCTTCCTTCAGGCAGACGGCTTTGGCGGCCATCACGTGCACGAGCGGCCCGCCCTGCTCGCCGGGGAAAACGATTTTGTCGAGCGCTTTGGCGTAGGTTTCGCGGCAGAGAATCATTCCGCTGCGCGGCCCGCGCAGAGTTTTGTGGGTGGTGGTGGTGACAAAGTCGGCGTGCGGCACGGGGCTGGGGTGCACGCCGGCGGCCACTAGGCCGGCGATGTGCGCCATGTCCATCATAAAGGGACATCCGACGGCGCGGGCAATGGCGGCCATGCGCTCAAAATCAATGAGGCGCGGGTAGGCGCTGGCACCGGCCACGAGCAGTTTGGGCTGGTGCTCGCGCGCCAGTTTTTCGAGCGCGTCGTAGTCAATAGTTTCCGTGTCGTGGCGCACGCCGTAGCCGGTGAAGCGATAATGCCGGCCGGAGAAGTTCAGCGGGTGGCCGTGGCTGAGATGCCCGCCGTGGCTGAGGTCCATCCCCAGGACGGGGTCGCCTTCTTTGAGCAGCGTTTCGTACACGGCGATGTTGGCCTGGGTGCCGGAGTGGGGTTGCACGTTGGCGTGCTCGGCGCCGAAGAGTTTTTTGGCGCGGTCGCGCGCCAAACTCTCGACCACGTCGGCGAACTCGCAGCCGCCGTAGTAGCGTCGCCCGGGATAGCCCTCAGCGTATTTGTTGGTGAAGACGGAGCCGGTGGCTTCGAGCACAGCCTCGCTGGTGAAATTTTCCGAGGCGATCAACTCCAGGGTTTCGCTCTGGCGGCGGGTCTCGCCCCCGATGGCTTCGTAGACTTCCGGGTCGACTTCTTTCAGGGAACGATTCAACCGCGCTATCGGCGAAGGGTTCACGGGGTGAGCACGCCGGCCTGGCCGCGCTCGAGCTCGTCGATTTTGTCGATGCGGCGCTGGTGGCGGCCGCCGCCGAAGCGGGTTTTCAGCCACTCCTTGACGATGGCCACGGCGTGGTCGGCGTCCACCACCCGCGCCCCCACGCAGAGCACATTGGCGTTGGTGTGCTCGGCGGCCATGCGGGCCGTGTAGGTGTCGTTGCAGGTGGCGGCGCGGATGCCGCGAAACTTGTTGGCGGTGATGGCCATGCCGATGCCCGTGCCGCACACCAGGACGCCGCGGTCGCTCTCGGCCTGGGAGACGCTCTGCGCCACTTGTTTGGCGTAATCGGGGTAGTCGACGGAATCCGAGGCGTGGACGCCGAAGTCAATCACCTCGTAGCCCTGTTTTTGCAGGATTTCTTTTATACGGTCTTTAACGGCGTAGCCGGCGTGGTCGGCCCCCAGCGCGATGCGTCGAACGGTTTTTTCGGCCATAGGGTTTTGTCTTGGATTCGATTCTCGCACATTCACATCAACCCTTCAAGCGAGCGCCCGCTCGGGCGCGGAAGAGTCGGGCGGATACAACCAGTATAGGTTTTGGGTATAGTCTTCCCGCCCAAGCCGGTGCGGGCAGACTAAGAGTAGGAGGAAGATCATGAGAAAGGCCTTGTCGGTGCGCCGAGGCTGGCGGAGCTGTCTCCAGGCGGCGGCGCTCTCAGCGGTTCTTGTTCTTGGGGCGGGTTTCGCTTCCGCCCAGGCCCCAGCGGCTGGCGGAGACGCCAACCTGGAACGTTTGCAGAAAGAAATCGCCCGCCTGGCCACCATCGCCGGCGGCAAGGTGGGGGTGGGCGCGATTCATCTGGAGAGCGGCCGCGCGGTGTACTTGAACGCCAGCGAGCCCTTTCCCATGGCCAGCACGTTCAAAGTCCCGATCGCGGTCGAGCTTCTTCGGCGCGTGGAGGCCGGCCAGGTCAGCCTGGACGACATGGTCTCGCTGCGCCTGAGCGACCTGCATCCGGGCAGCGGCATTCTCACCGACTATCTGGACGATCCGGGCCTCACGCTCTCGGTGCGCAACTTACTCGAGATCATGCACATCATCAGCGACAACTCCGCCGCCGACCTTCTTCTCACGGCCGCGGGGGGTGGCGAGGGCGTAACGGCTCGCCTGCGCGCGCTGGGGGTGGAGGGAATCCGCGTTGACCGCTCCACGCTCCGGTTGATTTTTGATTCTGCGGGCATCGCTCAGATTCCTCCTGAGC
>CAYTXK010000193.1:0-4666 GCA_964441645.1 uncultured Acidobacteriota bacterium | reverse complement strand
CCCTCGAAGCCTGCGAAGGTGAAGTCTGATCCCTCCAGCGACGTGCCGAGGGCGCGGCCAAGCCGCTGCTCTGGCTGGCTGCGGTTGCAGTGCTCGCCCTTGCTCTGTTCCCACTCTATGGTGCCAAGCTGGTGCCGACCCCGCCGACGAGCGTGCCAGTAGCCGGGATGGCGCTTGAAACCGTGGAACTAAGGATCGAGGGCATGGACTGTGAAGCCTGCGCCGGCGTCATCCGTGCCAAGCTGCTCGAAACCCCCGGTGTCGTCGAAGCCAACGTCAGCTACCCAGAAAGCCGGGCTACCGTGAAATACGACCTCGCGCAGACCGACCCCACGCAACTGATCGCCGCTATTAACGCCACCGGCTACCGAGCTTCGCTGCCAGCGCCCGTAAAGGAATAACAAATGGCTGAATGCTGCTCTGTGGAAGAAGGCGCGGCCAAGCACCCGCCCGTAATGGCCTGCCCGCTCTCGGGAACCCGCTCGAAACAAGTGGACACCCTCACGGTCAAGAGCCTTGTTCGCCACTTGCGCTTCGGCGCGCCGACTGCGCAGTATTACTTCTGCGAAGACTCCAACTGCGATGTGGTCTACTTCCCCTGGCAACCGGATGCTCCCACGTTCCGCAAGAGCGAACTGCTGGTTCCGGTGGGCGTGAAAGAAAAGTCCGACCCCATCCCTGTCTGCTACTGCTTTGGCGTAACCCGCAAGGACATCGAGGAAGAAATCTGGGAAACAGGCAAGTCAACCTTCGCCCAGCGCATCAAGGCCGAGGTGCAAAGGGGGAATTGCGCTTGTGAAGTGAAGAACCCCTCGGGCAAGTGCTGCCTTGGGAATGTGACCCACGCTGTGCAGGAGTGCTTGCGGCTCCTGGGCGCATCGGCTGAGTTGGCTAACGCGCGCGATTCCCTGGCGTCCAACATGGAAGAGGACGAAGCAGAAAACCCAAGGAGCCACTTACCATAGATTTCTCGCAAACTGGCTTTACTTGTACTGGCACTCTCCCTCCTGAGTCTGAGCCCGCTGGCTTGGGCCAAGGAAGCCAAGGCCGAGTTCAAGGTGTCGGGAATGAGCTGTGGGGTGCGCCAAGGGTGTGGAGGCCCAGTTGGCGAAACTCCCCGGTGTCAAGTCGGCCACGGTTTCCTTCAAGGACGGTACCGCATGCTTGGGGGTGTGCTTTGGGCGATTATTTGGTACATGAGACTTTTCCAAGACTTGAGCGATAGAGCGGCGGGGAGATTGCATGAAGGCAAGTATGAGTGGCTGCTGTTCATTCCATGCATCCTCTTCATGGCTGGCCTGTTGGCCTTTCATGCACGCCAAGCGAACCGGACTGGACAATCCGGCAAGGCCGGACTCATTCTAAGTCTTGTTGCGCTTGCACTGATGGCCGTTGGAGCCGTGTATGAATCCGGCTTGCTTCTCCTGGGGGTATTGGCCCTGATTTTGGGCTTGACCGCTTTTGGCATTGCGACAATCCGCGCAAGAGTGTGGCCGCGCTGGAGCAGGCCCCTAGCCCTACTCGTTGGCCTGACTCTGCTGTTGGCCCCGGTTCTCCTTTTCATAGTGGGGCGGGGGACCGGTGCGAGGGAAGTCGAATTGATTATCAGTTGTTTATTTAGTCTAGGCTGGATATTGCTCGGCTACGCCCTTTGGTCGGACAAGGTTGGACAACGGGCCACCTAAATCTACATCTTCGCAAAACGATTTCAGGTCTCCAACTAGGTCACGCTTGTGACGCAAAGCACTGAATTAAACTGGATGTCTTGAACCAACTCGGTTAAACTCGTAGACAAGCGAATCAAACATTACCTTCGCAGGTTCACGTTCGGAGATCGATCCTATGACGTGGCCGCAAGTCGCCTTCTCTTCCCTGCTAACTTCGGCGCTGATCGCCGGTTGGTACAAGTACTCGATCAGCTCGAAGCCTTGGCCGAAAGCACTGGAACTGTACCTCTGGGTCACTCCGATTCTCAGTTTCACTGCGTTCCGGCTGATAAGCGAACGCGCAGGGCTCAGAGGGCTGGTCCCGGTGGCTATCGTTCACCTGGCGGTAATCGCGTGGGCGTTGCGGGCTGTCTATCTTGGAACGCCGGGACACTTCAACGCGCGTCTGGCCGGCTTTCTACTCATCTTTGGGGCAGCCGCTGTTTGGCTGGGCGCCATCTCCTACGTCGGAATGAGCCTGCCTGCAGTTGCGGCGCATCGCGCGGACCATCTGTTCACGGTCGGAGGATTTCTGGTCGGCTCCCTCCTCAGCCTGGCGGGATTTACGGCGCTGCGCGCTGACTTACGAGAACGTGGCGACGTTCTCTTCTCGCAGCTTGGGCTCTTAGCCCTGACAATCGGGACCGTATGCTGGATTTTGCATCTTGCATTCCGCGCGACCGTGATGCTTGTGGCGGCGCAGGAATCTGCGGCGACGGCGCCCACTTGGTACCAGCCGCTCCGGCTGTGGGCGGGGGCGATGTACGCCGCTTACATGGTCCTCGCTTATCTCTCCATCGCTTCCTATGGCGCAGCCATGCAGAAGACAGGATGGGCGGGGAAGGGTTGGGGGCGGACTTTTGTCGCCTTCGGACTGATCGCGGCAGCTGGATTTGTGGCGCGGGGTGATGGTGTGCCACTCGCAGTTCAGTTCATGCCTTACGCCATGGGCATGATCCTGCTTCGGCGGGCGAGTCTCGCACCGGCCACCAATCGGGCAGCCATAGGGATGTCTTCATGAACCCCGGGGAGCAGGTTACGCCAGCGGATCGCTTGTTCTCGGCACGTGTTTTTCTGGCGGCCAGCTCGCTTTTTTTCGCGGCCGCCATTGGTTTACATCATGACTTTAATCTCGCGAGTCTAGTCCGGGATGCAGTCATCTACCCCGTTGCGCTGCTCGTTACTGCTGCTCTGTGGAAGAGCCGACGTTGGCTTTATGTTGCAGCTGCAATCGTAATTGCGATTCCGTCGCTCGCTTTTCTGAACGTCTCGGCCCTTGGTAGACCAGGAGAGGTCAAGCCATTTCTGAACCACCTTTTTCTTCTGTTAGCAGGCTTGACTGCCATCCTCGCAGGGATTAGCGCATTCGTGAAGAAGCGGGTTTGAGCACCATGAGCCTACTGGGGACGAGCAGGCTGACAGAAGCTATGCCACAGGTTTCGACCACGCACGTGACCATGGGCGGCATTTTCGGCGTTGGCGCGCAACGGCGCGAGGGTACTAACTGGTCCCTGGTCCAACAAATTGTGCTCGCCTGGGTGGTGACTCTGCCCCTCGGGATGGCATGCGCGCTCGGTTTCTATTCCCTGTTGAGAACTCTGGGCTAAGGAGGAACGGTCATGCCCCACGCAGGAATGCTGGATACGGAAAACCAGGTCCTTGAGCGCTACGGGCGGGCGGCGCGCGCGCCGGAGCAGGCGCTGTGCTGCCCGACATCGTACGACCCACGCTACCTCGAAGCCATCCCCGAAGAGATTCTGAAACGAGATTACGGCTGCGGCGATCCGACGCCGTACCTGAGACCGGGCGACACCGTGCTCGACCTCGGCTGCGGCGCGGGAAAAATCTGCTTCATCGCCGCGCAGATCGTCGGGCCCAAGGGGAAGGTCATCGGCGTGGACTTCAACACCGGAATGTTGACTTTGGCGCGCAAGCACCAACCTGAGGTGGCGCGGCGGCTGGGTTACGACAACGTCACTTTTCTCCGCGGGCGCATCCAGGACCTGGCACTACCGCTGGATGAAGTCGAAGCCTACCTCGCGGCGCGCCCGGTGCGCTCGGCGGCGGCGCTGGCCGAGTGTGAGGCCTTCACTGAGCGCCTGCGCGACACCGCACCGCTCATTCCCAACGATTCCGTGGACGTGATTGTCTCGAACTGTGTGCTGAACCTGGTGAAAGACACGGAGAAGCAGGCGCTGTTTCCGGAGATGTACCGCGTGCTCAAGCGCGGCGGGCGCGCGGCCGTCAGCGACATTGTGGCTGACGAAGAGGTGCCGGCGGCGATGAAGCGCAACCCCAAGCTCTGGAGCGGGTGCATCGCCGGGGCTTTCCGCGAAGACAAGTTCCTCAAGGCCTTCGAGCAGGCGGGCTTCTACGGCATCCAAATCGCCAAGCGCGACGACAAACCCTGGCAAACCGTCCGCGGCATCGAGTTCCGCTCGGTCACGGTGACGGCGCGCAAGGGCAAAGAAGGGCCGTGCCTGGAGCGCTACCAGGCCGTCATCTACAAAGGCCCGTGGAAAAAAGTGGAAGATGATGACGGCCATGTGCTCGAGCGCGGCCAACGCATGGCCGTCTGCGACAAGACCTACAACATCCTCACCTCAGCGCCCTACTCCGATGAGATCATCCCGGTGCCGCCGCGGCGCGAAGTGCCGCTCAGCAAGGCCCGAGGCTTTGCCTGCACCGGCGCGGCGGTTCGTGACTCGCGGGAGACTAAGGGCAAGCGCTACCGCAAGACGGAGGCACCCTCGAAGGGCGTCTGCGAGCCGGAGGGCTGCTGTTGATGGCCACGCAAACCACGGCGTCGGCGCGCATCCATCCCGAAGGGCTGGAGTTGATCCTAGGGTCCCACCACCTTTAAAGCCTTTCGGAAGCTTTGGAAGCAGTTGCGGTTGTGGCAGGGTGGCGGTCGGGGGTCTTCACCGATCCTGACAGGACAGCACGCCGCAGGAAAGTTG
>CAYTXK010000192.1:0-4694 GCA_964441645.1 uncultured Acidobacteriota bacterium | reverse complement strand
TGGCGGATGAAATCCTGGATGGCGGGGTGGAGAGGTTCTTTGAGGTCGAAGCGAAAGATGCGGTCGCGTCCGAGTTGCCAGGACCTGTCCTCATAAGTGTAGAGGGTGAGTTTGTAGGGGGAGGCGGCGTCGAGGCGCTTGATGTCCATGTATTTCCACAGCCGCCCGTCGCGGGCATTTTCGGTGACGTATTCGACGCTGCTGTCGGTGATTTTCAACGTCCCTTCGCAGCCGCCGAACATGTGCAAGTGCTTGGCGGCAATCTCCCAGCGGCCTCCGGGCGGCGACATGGGCGTGGGCGGGCCGGGCTGACCCATCCGGCCGGTCATAAAGTTGTAGAGCTCGTCCGAGACGTCGCCGTCGAGAAACTCGAAATCGAAGCGTTTATCGCGGCCGAGCTGCACGGTTTGCGGCTCGTAGGTGGCGAAGGTCAGCTTGCGGTCCCCGCGGCGGTCGATGCTCTTGATGTCGGAGTAGAGCCAGATGCGGGCGTCGGCGCGGTAGTCGGAGTCGTAGCGGATTTCGGTTTCCCCGATCCGCATCAGACCCTGGCAACTGCCCACGGCGTGCAGGTGGCGGACTTTGTAAGTGTAGGTTTTGGCGGAAGCCGCCAGGGGCAAAACCAAGAACAGGCCGGCGGCCAGGAGCCTGCTCACCCCGCGCACACAATGGCTCATCCCACGCTTCCCCTGATAGGACTCCTCCGCGCTGCATTCTCCCACCCGCTCCGCGGCGGCGTCAAGGCGCGGTTGACAAAAACTCCCGCGGACGTGTAGTCTCTGGATTCGCCACGGAGGGAGAACCCCTCGTTGCAGCGGGACGCATGAGTCAACCACCTCGCCGCGTGGAAGTCACGCTACAAAGCAAGCTGGAAAGCGTCGACCTGGGCGAGGAGTTGGCCCGGCAAGTGGCGGACTCGGTCGGTTTCGACGAGGACGAGCGGTACAAAATCACCATGGCCGTGCGCGAGTGCCTGATCAACGCCCTCAAGCACGGCAACCGCGAAGACCAAAGCAAGCACGTGTGGCTGAATTTCTCGCTGCAGCCCGACCGCCTGGTGGTGCAGGTGGGCGATCAGGGAGTGGGATTCACGCTGGGTGCGGTGCCCGATCCCCTGGCGGATGAGAACCTGCTGAAGAGCTCGGGACGGGGCTTGTTTCTGGTACGCTGTTTTATGGATGACCTCACAGTGAATCCGGGGCAGAATGGCGGAGCGGTGATCACCATGAGCAAGCGCTACTCGTCCAACCACAACAAGTCCGGCGAGTCCAAAGCGGAAAAGGAGAAACAGCAGTGAGCCTGAAAATCACCAATCATGAGATGGGACCGATCATGGTGGTCAACCTGAGCGGCCGACTGACCCTGGGCGATGCCAGCGCGCATTTGCGCCAGACGCTGAAGGACCTGATCGACGGCGGCAAAAAGAAAATCGTTCTCAACCTGGGTGACGTCGGCTACATCGACAGTTCCGGGTTGGGAGAACTGGTTTCTGGCTTCACTACCGTGCAGAAGAACGGCGGGGAGTTGAAGCTCTCCAACCTCACCCAAAAGGTCAACGACCTGCTGACGGTCACCAAGCTCTACACCGTCTTCGAAATCCACAACGACGAAGACTCGGCGTTGAAGAGCTTCAATTGAGCGCGGTCGCACCCGGCGCCCGGAAGGCTCCCGGCCTCTCCGGGTCTCGCCGTCGTTTGAGAATCCCCCTTCTGAGGTAAGCCGGTCATGCCCGCTGTTACGCAGTTCTCTCTCAAGCTCGAAAACCGCCCCGGAGCGCTGGCGGAGGTGTGCAGCCAGTTGGCCGCCAAAGCGGTCAACATCGAAGCCATCCTGACTTCGGCCGGGACGGTGCGTCTGGTGGTGAACAGCCCGGACACGGGGCGGAAGGTGCTGGAGTCGATCGGGGTGCGGTTCACCGAGGAGCCGGCGTTCGCCGTGCGGCTCAGCGACCGGCCGGGTGCGCTTGGCCGCATCACCCGCAAGCTGGCCGAGAACAACATCAATATTGACTACGCCTACGGCAGCATTGAGAAAGGCTCGCCCAAGGCGTTGGTCGTGCTGGGATTGTCCGACATGCCTCGCGCCACGAAAGTCCTGAAATAGCTTTCTTAATCTGTCTTCAGGTTCCGCGCTAGAAACAAGAGGGTCTCCTTCCACGCCTCCTCGGCGGCTTGCGGGCGGTAGGAGGGGCGCGTGGGGTTGGCGAAGGCGTGCCCGGCGCCGGCGTAGAGATGGATGGAAGCCCCCTTGCCGAGTTTCGCGAGCAGGGCGTCAAAGGCGCGCACGCTTTCGGCCGGAATGCCGCGGTCGTCTTGGCCAAAGAAACCCAGCAGCGGGGTCTTCAGTTGAGCCAGCTCGGCCTCGTCGGTAACCAGCCGGCCGTAGTAGATGACGGCAGCGGCCAGGCGCGGCTCATCCAGCGCCAGCCGCAGCGAATAGCCGCCTCCCATGCACCAACCGATGGAGCCGATGCGGTCGCGGCGGACATCCGGGCGTTGCGCGAGATACTCAAAGGCGGCCCTGAGGTCGCGCCGGGCGCGGTCTTCCGGCAGGCCGCGGGACAACTCATGGGCTTCCTCCGGGCTGCTCGCCATCCGGCTGCGGTAGAGGTCAACCGCCAGCGCCAGGTAGCCTTCGGCGGCTAGCTTCCGTGCTTCCTCCTTCACCTGGTCGTTGAGTCCCCACCATTCGTGGATGACCACCATAGCGGGAAAAGGGCCCGCGCCCGCGGGAGTCACGAGGTAGCCTTCGACCGTTTCGCTCCCGCTGGCATACCGCACCGTTGTGGCTTCGCCAGCCGCGCGGGAAACGACGGGCACCATAAGAGAGAGACAGACTAGAAAAATGAGTCGCGTCCGGACTTTCATTCTGGGGCTCCTTTCCGTGCGGCGCCACACGTCTCGCAGGGGCAGACGCTGCGCAAGTATTCGAAACTGTAAATCCCCGTGCGGTGGCCGTCGCTGAAATCGAAGCGCACGGCGTAGTTTCCTACCGCCTCCGCCTGTGCGGCCCGCACCGGCGCCTGATAAAGGGGCAGGTCGCTGACGATCTTACTCTGCCGGACGTCCTGGCCGCGGGCGCGATGTTCGCGGCAGGTGGCGCAGGGACACTCCTCCCGCAGATAAGGAAAGGTGTAGCGGCTCTGGTGGGCGTCGCGCCACTCGATGGCCATGCCGTCGCCCGTGGTGAGAAAAATCTTGACGCTCGCGGGCTCGGTGCGGGGGTCGCCCGGCATGCGGAGCTAGCGGAGGGCGTCGAGCAGCGGGGTGACGTCGCGGCGGAAGAGCGAGTCGTCGGTGGCGGGATCGTAGTCGCGCCGCAACACGCCTTTCTTTTCTAGATAATCCTCGTAGGTGGGCACGGTGCAGCGATAAATCACGCCTAGAGGAATGCGGTCGGCCTGCTCGGAGGCCAGGATGGCCTGGGCCTTCTTCTGGGCAATTTCCTGGCGGTTCGAGGGGTCGTGGACCACCGGGTCGTAGTCGGTCTGGTCGAGCCGGTAGAGCGGCGAGCGCCCCTGCTGGTCGGGCTTCTTGCCTTCGTACCAGGACTTGGTGTGCAGGTCGTTGTAGGTGGGGCAGGTTTGCAGGACATCAATCAGCGTGCTGCCGCGGTGCTCGATGCCCTGGGCGATGAGCTCGGTGAGAGACTTCACGTCCAGCGCGTAGCCGCGCCCCACAAAGGTGTAGCCGCAGGCCAGCGCCAGCGCCACCGGGTTCAGCGCCTCCATGATGGACTCTTCCGCCATGGACTTGGTCTTCAGGCCTTTCTGGATGGTGGGCGAGGCCTGGCCCTTGGTGAGCGCGTAGACGTCGTTGTTAAAGACAATGTAGGTGATGTCCAGGTTGCGGCGGCCGCCGTTGACGAAGTGCCCGGCCCCGATGCCATAGGCGTCACCGTCCCCGCCCACCCCAATCACGGTCAAGCCGGGGTTGGCAAGCTTGAGGCCGGTGACCGACGGCATGGCGCGCCCGTGCAGGGTGTGGAAGGCGTAGGTCTGCATGTAATGGGGCGTCTTGCCCGAGCAGCCAATGCCGCTCACCACCGCCACTCGGTGCGGGGGACGCTGCAGTTTCACCAGCGCCATTTGCAGCGCGGTCAGGATGCCGAAATCGCCGCAGCCCGGGCACCAGTCGTTGTGGATTTCCGCTTTGAAGTCTTTGATCTTGAACTCGACAGTCGTAGTGGGGGTTGCCATCAGAGTCTCTCTCCTCAGCGGTTGTAGCCCGGCGGCAGCGGCACCATGGGCGGCGCCATCTTGCCGGTCCGTTCGCGCAGCTCGACCAGCTTCTCCACCTGCTCGCGCCCGTAGCTGTCGTCCACCACTCGCCCCTCGGACACCACCAGGGTTTCGCGCCCGTTGGCGGTGGCGGCTTCGAGCGCCGCCACCACTTCGTCCTCCGAGAACGGCCGGCCGTCGCGCTTCAGGACGCGATGATGCGCCGTGAGGCCCGTTTTTTCGCGCAGCAGGCTGGCGAGCTGCCCCGAGTAGTTGCATTCGAAAACCACCACTTTGGCGGCTTGCTTCAAAATCGCTTCGACAGGCTCAGCGGGAAAGGGCAGCAGCAGGCGTATCTGCAGGAAGTTGTAGTTCTGCTGCTCGGGGTCGAGCCGGGCCAGGGCGTCGAGAATGGCGCCTTTGGTCGAGCCCCAGCTCACGATGCAGACCGGCGCGTCCTTGCGCCCCGTGAAGG
>CAYTXK010000191.1:4410-4695 GCA_964441645.1 uncultured Acidobacteriota bacterium | reverse complement strand
TGGCAGACCCAGTTGCAGGACCCGTTGCGGCGCGACCTAATTGCCAAGGACGCCTTCGAGAAACTCGCCGGCCAGTCGGGCATCGCCAACGACACCACGGTCGTCCTCTATGGCGACAACAATAACTGGTTCGCCGCCTGGTCCTTCTGGCAGTTCAAGTACTACGGCCACCAGGACGTGCGCTTGATGAACGGCGGACGCAAGAAGTGGGTGGAAGAGAAGCGGCCCCTGACCACCGACCCGCCTCGCGTCACCCCGGCCACCTACAAGGCCAAGGAGCCCGAC
>CAYTXK010000191.1:0-4358 GCA_964441645.1 uncultured Acidobacteriota bacterium | reverse complement strand
GAGTTCACCGGCAAGATCATCGCCCCGCCGGGGATGAGCGAAACCGCGCAGCGCGGCGGGCACATCCCGGGGGCGAAGAACATTCCCTGGTCGAAGGCGGTGAACGAGGACGGCACCTTCAAGTCCTACGACGAGCTGCAGCAGCTCTATGACAGCGCCGGCGTCGAGGCCCTGAAGCCCACCGTGGCTTACTGCCGCATCGGGGAGCGCAGCTCACACACCTGGTTTGTGCTGCGCTACCTGCTGGGCTTCGAGAAGGTCAAGAACTACGACGGCTCGTGGACCGAGTGGGGGAACCTGATCGAAGCGCCGATTGAGCGCTAGCGCACCCAGGCGGGGGGCACGCCGGCGCGGCGGGCTTCGGCCTGCACGTCGTCAATCTGGCGGAGCAGGTCCTCGCGCTTCCGCTCCAGGCGGCGAATGGTGTCGGCCACATCCACGCCCGGCGCGTCATTCTTCAGGCTAACCGCGTTCGAAGCGGCCTGATTCTGCCCGCTACGAAGCTGTTGCATCTGCTGCTCCACTTTCGCCAGTTCATCCCGCAACGCCTGCATGCGCTTGCGCCAGTATTCGGGGTCCTGTTCTTTGGGAGGCAGCGGCTTTCCTTCTTCCGCGGCAGCCTCCGCGGCGCCTTCAGCCGCGCCCTCAGCCGCGGGCGCTGCTTCGCCTTCCGCGGCGGCCGAGGCCGGAGCTTCGGGCGCGCTTTCCGTTTCGGCGATGCTGACCGGCCCGGTGCGGGTCAAGACCTCCACTTCGTCGTTCGTCCACACCTTGGGCGTGCGCTTGCGCTCGGGGGCGTTGGCACGCTCGGTGGCTTCAAGGTCAACGGCGCTCACCGGAAATTCGAAGGCGATTCCATCCACATCGATGAATTTCACCTTACCGGCTTCGACCGTGTAGCGCGCGCGCGCCTCCATGCGCCGGCCGTTCTTGAGCACAACGATGTAGGCGCTCAGCAACGCCGGCACCAGCAACGCCAGAATCACAGCCAAAAAAGTTTTGCGAAGCATCCCGGGCCTCTCTCTCAACAACGCGCCCTAATTATAGCGCACTCCGGGGCCGCGAGAGCCAGCGCAACTTTTTTCATTGTGGCGCCATTTTGGTGCTTGCGGCGCAGGCCCGGTCTCGGCTAGTTCTATGGGGCGATGAGAAGGGCAGGTTTGGCGTCCTCAGCGGCCGAGTCGCGTCGTCTGTGGAAGCTGGCGGCGGAGCTGGCCGATTCCTACTGGCAGCACGTGGCCGACGAGCGCACGCCGGTGCTGGAGCGCCGCGGCCGCTTGCGGGCGCACCGACTTCCCGAGCGCGGCCGCCCGCCCGAGCGCGTCTTGCGCGAAGCGCTGACCTATCTTTCGCAAAACGCCTGTCATCTCTCCTCTCCGCGCTACTACGGACTGATGAACCCGCGGCCGGCATTGGCGGGCGTGCTTGGCGACGCGCTGGCCTCGGTCATCAATCAGCAACTGGCCGTCGAGGCGCACGCCCCCGGGGCCACCGCTCTCGAACAGGAGACGCTGGGATGGTTTCTCGGGGCGCTCGGCTGGCGGCAGGGCGTGGGGCAGTTCACCTCCGGCGGCTCCGAAGCGAATCTCGTGGCGTTGAAAGCGGCCTTGCAGCACCGCCTGCCCGAAGTGGCGCAGCGCGGCGTGCGGGCGCTCCGCGGCCAGCCGATTTTCTACGTCTCCGAAGAAAGCCACCATTCGCTACTGAAATTTGCCGATCTGCTGGGCCTGGGACGCGAGGCGGTGCGCTGGATTCCCACCGACGGCGAATTCGCCCTGCGGCCGGACCTGCTGGCCGAAGCCATCCGGCGCGACCGGCGGGCGGGGCGCTTGCCCTTTTGCGTCGTGGCCACCTTCGGGACCACCAGCAGCGGGGCGATTGACCCCATCGCAAAGCTGGCGCGCTTGTGCCAGCGCGAGCGGTTGTGGCTGCACGTGGACGGCGCCTATGGCGGCTCGCTGATTCTCGCGCGTCGCTTCCGCGCCTTGTGGGGCGCCATCCGGCGGGCCGATTCCCTGACTTTCGACCCGCACAAGTGGATGGCGATGCCGTTTCCGCTCGGGGTGGTGCTGGTGCGCGACCGCCTCGCCGCCGCGGCGCCGTTTCGCGTGCAGGCCGCCTACGTGCCGCGCGGGCCGCAGCGGGTCGAAAGCTATCAACTGGGCATGCAGTGGTCGCGGCGGTTTCTTGGCTTCAAGCTCTGGCTGGCGCTGGAGACCTACGGCCGGCGCGCCTACGAAGCGCACTTCGCTGGGCAGATACGCTTGGGGGAAGTGTTTCGCCAGCGCCTCGCGGCCAGCCCGCGCTTCGGCACGGTCAGCGAGTCGCCCCTACCGATTACCTGCTTCACCTATTGCGCCGAGCCGCGCGGCGCGAGCAGAAAAATCCCCGTTGAATCCCTGACGTCCTTCGAGCAGCGGATGAACCTGGCGCTGGCGGAAGAAATGGTCCGGCGCGGCTGGGCGTGGATTTCGGCCACGCGCCTGCGCGGCGCGACGGTGATGCGGATGATGGTCATCAACTACGAGACCCGCGAAAGCCACCTCCGGCGCCTGGTGGCTGACCTCGAGCGCCTGGCCGGCGAGCTCCGCCACTAAGGTTCGGCGGGCCAGACTTTTTCTTTCCTTGTCTTCGCACGCAGCGTGCAACCTTCCAGTCCTCTGGTGTCACAGAGTCTTAGGAGGTGCAGCCATGCGCGACAGTTTTGTGTCAAGGTGGGGTGGTGTAATTCTCTTGGTGGCGGTGGCCGGGCTGGCAGTCTCAGGTCACCTCGCCGCGCAGCAGGGGCCCAAAGCAGCGACCGCCTCGCAGGCCACGGTTTCGAAGTCGCTTTCCGCGGCGGAAGCGGAAAGCGTGTTCAACCGCTTCAAGGCTTTGGAGGGAGACTGGGAGGAGCGCTCCACGGCCGGCTGGGAGGGCACTGAAAACTACACGCTGATTGCCCGCGGCACGGTGTTGATGGCCACCTCGCACTTCAAAGACCAAGCCCACGAAGGCATGGCGACCATGATCCATCGCGACGGCGACCGGTTGCTGCTCACCCATTACTGCGAGGCAGGGAATCAGCCGCGGCTGGTCGCCTCTGAGCTCGCCGACGAAGGCCGCACCGTAGTTTTCACTTTTCTCGACGGCACCAACCTGCCCGCGCGCGACGTCGGCCACATGGACAAGGTCGTCCTCCACTTCCTCGACGACGACCACTTCACCTCGCGATGGACTTGGTACAGCAAGGGGAAGGAAACCTGGTTTGAAGAAGAGGTCAGCCACACCCGGCTCCGTGAAAAATCTCAGCGATAGCTCGGCCGACGAGCGCCCGCTGGTGGCGCGCTTTCTCCAGGCCCGCGACGAAGCTTCCTTCCGCGCCCTCTATCGGGCCCACACGCCGGCGCTGTTGCTGCTGGCGCAGCGCGTGGTCGGCTATTCCCGAGAGGATGCCGAGGAAGCGGTTCAGGAAGCCTGGGTGCGCGCCCTGCGGGGGTTGGAGGGCTTTCGGTGGGAGTCGAGCCTGCGCACCTGGCTGGGGGGCATCACCATCAATTGCTGCCGCGAGCTGCTCCGGCGACGCACGCCGCCTCTGCCGGCCGAAGCGGCGGAGGCTCTTGAAGCATTGCCCAGCCGGCCCGCCGTTCCGACCTTCGATGTCGAAGCGCTGTTGCGGGCGCTGCCCGACGGCTACCGCGAGGTTCTGGTTCTCCACGACCTCGAAGGCTACACGCACGAAGAGATCGGCCAGCGGCTGGGCATCAGCGACGGCACCTCAAAGAGTCAATTGTCGCGGGCGCGCCGGACGCTGCGCGCTTGGCTCGACGCTCGAGAAAGGAGGAACAATGACTGACAAGTTTCGCGAGTCCGGGGAGGATCTGCCGGAGTTGCGCTCGTTGCCACGCGAGACCCCGCTGCCGCCCAATCTCGAAGACCGCGTCGTGGCCGCTCTTCGCCGGCACGGCCTGCTCGCGGCGAGGCCCATCAGGGGTTGGTCATTGGCTGGCCGCGCTGCGGCCGCTGCCGCGGCGGCGGTTGTCCTTTTCGCCTCCGGCTGGATGATGGGGGCGCGCCGCCCCTCCGCAGTGCCGGTTGCCCACCAACCTACTTTTGTTCTGTTGCTTCGCGACGGGCCCACCTATCAGCCCGAAAAGGAAGGCGAGCAACAACAAAGGGTCGCGGAGTACCGAGCCTGGGCGCAGAAACTGAGCCAGGCCGGCATCGGCATCAGCGGGGAGAAATTGAAGGACGAGGCGCAGGTGCTGACGGGGCCGGGCACGGAAGCCCTCCCGCACGAAAGACCCGGCGAGGCGCTCGGGGTTATCGGGGGTTTCTTCTTCATTGATGTGTCCGACGCTCAGCAAGCCGCTCAAATC
>CAYTXK010000190.1:0-4712 GCA_964441645.1 uncultured Acidobacteriota bacterium | reverse complement strand
CATGGTGGACGACCCCGAGCTACTCGACCTGGTCGATCTCGAGGTGCGCGACCTACTGAAGACCTACGGCTTCCCGGGCGACAAGGTGCCGGTGGTGCGGGTCTCGGCGCTCAAGGCCCTGGAAGGCGACGCCAAGTGGGAGAAGACGATTGACGAGCTGATGGAAGCCGTCGACACCTACATCCCCCAGCCGCAGCGCGAGATTGACAAGCCCTTCCTGATGCCGATTGAAGACATTTTCTCCATCACCGGGCGCGGGACGGTGGTGACGGGGCGGGTGGAGCGCGGCAAGGCCAAGGTGGGCGAAGAGATGGAGATTGTCGGGTTCCGCGAGACGCGCAAGACGGTGATCACCGGCGTGGAGATGTTCCGCAAGCTGCTGGATGAAGGCATGGCCGGCGACAACGTAGGCTTGCTGCTGCGCGGGGTGGAGAAGGAAGAAGTCGAGCGCGGGCAGGTGATCGCCAAGCCGGGCTCCATCACCCCGCACAAGAAGGTCAAGGCCGAGGTGTACGTGCTGAAGAAGGAAGAAGGCGGGCGGCACACGCCGTTTTTCAACGGCTACCGGCCGCAGTTCTACTTCCGCACCACGGACGTGACCGGGTCGGTGACCCTGCCGGGGGGCACGGAGATGGTGATGCCGGGCGACAACGTCAACATGACCGTGGAGCTCATCACCCCGGTGGCCTGCGAGAAGGGGCTTAGGTTCGCCATCCGAGAAGGAGGCCATACCGTTGGTGCTGGCGCGGTCACAGACATCATTGAATAGGCGCCGGTTTATCCTGAGCCCTGAGCGGAGTCGAAGGGCGAAGGGCGCCGTAACCGACATCATCGAGTAGGTGGCCATGCGCGAAATCATCACGCTCGAGTGCACGACTTGCAAGAATCGGAACTACACCACCACCAAGAACCGCAAGAAGCATTCGGAGCGGTTGGAAGTGAAGAAGTTTTGCCCGCGGTGCCGCAAGCATGCCGGCCACCGCGAAGTGAAGTAGGCGAGGCGAGTTTGGAGGGGCGTAGGTTTAACGGTAGACCGCCGGTCTCCAAAACCGGATGTGGGGGTTCGAATCCCTCCGCCCCTGCCAATCCGCCGGGGCGGATGGGCGGCGAGTGGACTCGAGGGGCCAAAGGGTTGAGATGAAGCGCGAAAAAGACTGGTTCTGCTACATAGTTCGTTGTGCGGACGGCAGCTTGTACACGGGGATTACGACTGATGTGGGGAAGCGCGTGAAGGAACACAATTCCGGGAACGGGGCTCGCTACACCTCCGGTCGGCACCCAGTAACGCTAGCCTGGAGCGAGGAGCATAGGTCTGAATCCAGCGCACGGTCTCGGGAAGCGCAGATCAAGCGGTGGAGCAAGGCAAGAAAGGAATCTTTCGTGGGGGTTTCCCTCGGCTGCGCTCCCTTCGACTTCGCTCAGGGCAGGCGGGACAGGCGAATCCCTCCGCCCCTGCCAATCCGCCGGGGCGGATGGGCGGCGAGCGGAGTTGAGGCTGAAAGGTAAAGAATGCGCGCGGTAAAAGAAGTCCAAGAGAAGATGGCCAGCGCCGGGACCACCGCGGAAGTGGCGGCGGGCACAGTCGACAGAGTGCGCAGCTTGCCGGCGCGGATGCGGCAGTTCCTGCACGAGGTGCGGATGGAGATGCGCAACGTCACCTGGCCGGCTCGGAAGGACGTGCAGGCGACCACCATCGTGGTTCTGATCGCCACTTTCTTCTTCGGCTTTTACATGGGCGTGGTGCTGGACATTCCGATTTCGCAATTCCTGACTTGGCTGTTGCAGACAGCGCGGACGTGGTTGGGCTAATGGTGGAAGCAACCAAACAGCGGCAGAAGCAGTGGTACATCATCCACACCTATTCGGGCTTCGAGCGGAAGGTGGCGGAGAGCCTGCGCAGCCGGGTGGAGGCGTTCGGGCTCGAGGACAAGATCGGGGAGGTCAAGATCCCCACCGAGCCGGTGATTGAGATGAAGGGCGGCAAGAAGGTGACCACGGAGCGGATGTTCTATCCCGGCTACGTGCTGGTGGAGATGGAAATGGACGACCACACCTGGCACGTGGTGCGCTCGACGCCGCGGGTGACCGGATTCGTGGGGTCAGGAGCGGCGCCGACGCCGCTCAGCCCCGCCGAGGTGGACCAGATCCTCCACCGGGTGGAAGAGGCGGCCGACAAGCCCAAGCCCAAGCTGAGCTTCGAGCGCAACGAAACCGTGCGCATCATTGACGGGCCCTTCACCAACTTCGCGGGCGTGGTGGACGAAGTGAACCCCGAGCGCAACACGCTCAAGGTGATGGTGACGATTTTCGGCCGCGCCACACCGGTGGAACTCGATTTCCTGCAAGTGGAGAAGGTGTAGCCATGGCCGCCCCGCTCCCCAGAGGCAAAAGAGTCTCCGCGATGACCAAGTTGCAGATTCCCGCCGGCAAGGCCACGCCGGCGCCGCCCGTGGGCACCGCGCTGGGCCCGCACGGCGTCAACATCATGGAGTTCTGCAAGCAATTCAACGCCAAGACCGCGGCCAAGGACGCGGAAGGGCTGATCATTCCGGTGGTGGTGACCATTTTCCATGACCGCTCCTTCGTTTTCATCACCAAGACGCCGCCCGCCGCCGTTCTGCTGAAGCGGGCTGCCAACATCGCCAAGGGCTCGGGCGAGCCCAACAAGAACAAAGTGGGCACGGTAACGGAAAAGCAGGTGGAAGAAATCGCGCGCATCAAGATGCCGGACCTGAACACGGCCAACCTGGGCTCGGCCGTCAAGACGGTCAAAGGCACGGCGCGCAGCATGGGCCTGGACATTGTCCCCTAGCGAGGAGAAGCGAGCGTGAGCGTGGCGGTACAACGAGCGGGAAAAAAGATTCGCCAGGCGCGGGCGGAGGTGGAGAAACGCCCCTACGCGGTCGAAGAAGCGGTGGCGCTGATGAAGAAACTCCACTACACGAAATTCGACGAAACCGTCGACGTCGCGGTAAATCTGGGAGTGGACCCGAAGCACTCCGACCAGATGGTGCGCGGCACGGTGGTGCTGCCCAACGGGCGGGGGGAGACCTTGCGCGTAGCGGTGATTACCAGCGGAGAAAAAATCAAAGAGGCGGAGGCCGCCGGCGCCGATTTCGTTGGCGGCGAAGAGATGGTGCAGAAAATTCAGCAGGGTTGGATGGACTTCGACGCCCTGGTGGCCACGCCGGACATGATGAAGTCGGTGGGCAAGCTGGGCAAAGTGCTGGGTCCGCGCGGGCTGATGCCGAACCCCAAGGCGGGCACGGTGACCTTCGAGGTGGCCAAGGCCGTCCAAGAAACCAAGGCGGGCAAGGTGGAGTTCCGCGTGGAGAAGGCGTGGGTGGTGCACGCGCCCGCGGGCAGGGTTTCCTTCGAGGCCCCCAAGCTGGTGGAGAACGTCCGCGCCCTGATCGGCGCGGTGGTGCGCGCCAAGCCGGCCACCGCCAAGGGCCGCTACATCAAAAAAATTACGCTCAGCGCCACGATGGGCCCGGGGATTTTGATCGACCCGGCCAGCGTGGACGCGATGGTTTGAGGAGAGCGCATGGCGAAGAAACGCGCCCAAAAAGAGAAGGATGTGGAAATCCTGCACACGGACCTGCTGGGGATTTCGAGCCTGGTGCTCAGCACCTTCCAGGGGCTGAGCGTCGCCCAGGACACCGAATTGCGCCGCGCTGTGCAGGCGGCGGGGGGCAAGTACCGCGTGGTGAAAAACACGCTGGCGCAACGCGCCGCCGAGGAGACGTCGGTAGCCAAGCTGCTCGCCGGCCTGAAAGGGGTGAACTCGATCGCCTACACCAAAGGCGACCCGGTGGCGCTGGCCAAGGTGCTGACCCGCTACGCCAAGGACAATCCCGCCTTCACGTTTCGCACGGGCGTGGTCGAAGGCCGGGTGCTGTCGGTGGAAGAATTCAAGACCATGGCGGCACTTCCCACGCGGGAGGACCTGTTCAGCCGGCTGCTCTTCTTGCTACAGGCGCCAGCACAGAGATTGGTGTCGCTCCTGAGCGCGCCCGGACGGCAGGTGGCTGTGGTTCTGAACCAGGGTGTCAAGGAAAACAAGTTCAAGCAGGGGGAAGACGGAGAACCAGTCTCCGTAGGCTAACTGAACTCATTTTCACTTTCGAAGGAGGAACTATTCCGTGGCTCAAGAAGCGAATCTCGACAAGTTGGTTGACCAGATCAAAGGCTTGACACTCTTGCAAGCTGCCGACCTGGTCAAGCGGTTGGAAGAGGAGCTGGGAGTTTCGGCGGCGGCGGCCGTGCCGATGATGGCAGCGGGGGCCGCTCCGGGAGCCGGTGGCGCAGCGCCCGTGGAGGAGCAGACGGAATTCAACGTCGTCCTCAGCGAGGTGGGACCGAACAAGATCAATGTGATCAAGGCGGTCCGCGAAGTCACCAGCCTGGGCCTGAAGGAGGCCAAGGACCTGGTGGACGGCGCCCCCAAGACGGTCAAAGAGGGCGTAAACAAGGACGAGGCGACTGCGATCAAGAAGAAGTTTGAAGAAGCCGGCGCCAAAGTCGAAATCAAATAGACCTCGGAGCCGCCGCACGCGGCCTCGAGGAGACGTCTGCCTGCCAAGGGGTAAAGGAGCGCAATGAGGGAGCGAACTTCGGGTAACGGGCGGGAACGGCCTCGCCTGGATTTTTCCAAGATTGAGACCACGATCCAGATTCCCAATCTGATCGAGGTCCAGCGGCGGAGCTAC
>CAYTXK010000189.1:1899-4753 GCA_964441645.1 uncultured Acidobacteriota bacterium | reverse complement strand
CTTCACCTCGCCCATCCGCCGCTACCCCGACCTGATCGTCCACCGCCTGCTCAAGTGGGCCTTGCTCGACCTGCGCGCCCGCGAAGTCACGCCGCCCGGCTCCGCCCGCAGCCCGCTTTTCTCCGGCCGCGCCGCCGCCAGCCCGCGCCGCGCGGCGCAGGAAAAGGCGACCCGCGGGCCGCTGGCGCTCGAAGAGCTGGCGGCCATCGGGGTCGAGTCTTCGGAAGCCGAGCGCCGCGCCACCGAGGCGGAGCGGGAGCTGATCGAACTCAAGAAGCTCGCCTACATGGAGCAGCACCTGGGCGATGAATTCGACGCTTTGCTCATCAGCCTGGCGAGAGTCGGCTTCTGGGTGGAGTTGCTGGAGCTGTTTGTCGAAGGATTCGTGGCGCTCGAAACCCTCGACCCGCGCGCCGACTACTACTACCGCGAGCCTACGCGCTCCATCGCCCCCGGACGCCGCAGCCAGGTGCCCGACGCCCCCGCCTTCCGCCTCGGCGACCGCCTGCGCGTGCGCGTGGACCGCATTGACCGTCTGCGCAAGCAGATTCAGTTCTCGGTGGTGAGCAAACTCCCGACTCCGGCCCGATGAATCATTCCCCTGCGACGGAACACAGCGCAAACGCGACGCAACCCACCCTGGCGCGCGAGCTGGGTCTCGCCGACGCCACCGCCATCGTAGTGGGCACCATCATCGGCTCGGGCATTTTTCTCGTTCCGCGCACCGTGTCGCAGCAGTTGCCCTCGCTGGGACCGGCGCTGCTGGTCTGGGTAGTGGGCGGGGCCTTGAGCCTGGCGGGGGCGCTCTCGCTGGCGGAGTTGGGCGCCGCGTTTCCCGGCGCCGGCGGCCTCTACGTCTATCTCCGCCACGCCTACGGCCGCGCCGCCGGCTTCCTCTACGGCTGGGGACTGCTGAGCATGATTCACTCCGGCAGTATCGCCACCCTGGCCGTGGCCTTCGGCCTCTATCTTTCGCGGCTGGTGCCACTCGACCTGACGGCGCAGAAGTCGCTCAGCGTGGGCTGCATCCTGCTACTGAGTTTCATCAACTGCCTGGGGATTCGCGCCGGCAAGCGCGTGCAGAATGTTTTTGCCGTGGCCAAGCTGGGCGGCTTGGCGCTGATGATTCTGCTGCTCTTCGCCCGCGGCCGCCCGCTGGAACTGCTCCCCGAGCAGCTCTGGTCGGGGAGCGATACGGGGTTCGCGCTGCTGCCCTTCGGCGTGGCGTTAGTGGCGGTGCTGTGGGCCTATGAGGGCTGGCACGTAGTTTCTTTCACCGCCGGAGAAATCCGCGAGCCGACGCGCAACCTGCCCCGCAGCCTTCTCTACGGCACGCTCATCATCACCGGCGTCTACCTGCTCGCCAACCTGGCGTATTACTCGGTGCTGACCGGTAGCGAGGTCGCCGCCAGCGACACGGTGGCCGCCACCGCCATGAACCGCACCGTAGGCGCGGCGGCCAGCGGCTCGATTTCCCTGCTCATCCTGGTTTCGATTTTCGGCGCCATGAATGGAATGGTGCTCACCGGCCCGCGGGTTTACTACGCCATGGCGCAGGATGGCCTCTTCTTCCCCGTATTCGCGCGAATGAGCGCCCGCTATCGCACCCCGGTGTTCGCCATCCTGGTGCAGGGCCTCTGGGCGTCGGTGCTCACGCTGCTCGGCACGTTTCAGGAACTCTTTACTTACGTGATTTTCACCGCCTGGATTTTCTACGGGGCCACGGCGGCTGGTGTCATCGTCTTGCGCCGCGCCCAGCCCGAGCTCGAGCGGCCGTTCCGCGTCCCGGGCTACCCCTGGCTGCCAGCGGTGTTCACGCTGGCCGCGCTCGGCATCACCGTCAACACCATTGCCGCCGGGCCGGCCCGGGCCGCGCTCGGCATAGGCCTGATTCTTCTGGGCGTGCCGTTGTATCTTTTCTTCCGCCAAGGCACTACTTCAACGCCGGCGGGCGCGTGAGGGAAATCCAGAGCCAGGCTCGACACCAAGGCCAGTGCTAGAGGTCAGGCTTGCCCTCACGGGTCATTTTACTCAGGTCGAAAGTCACCGAGCGCTGCTGATTGTTGAGCCAAATTGAAAACTTCACCTTCTTATCGAGGGAAAGCAAGGGCCGACCAGCTTCCTCGCGGGGGAAGGAATACAACTCAGTGTTGCCCAGCCGTTGGTATTTAACCGGGGCGATTTGACGCTTGGTCGAGAGCAACTCGAGAAAGACCTTGCCGGGCTCAGGGAGGCGCTGGTCGACTGGGTCCCAGAAAGGATCGGAGCCGGTTCCCAAGAGCCCAACCCCGATAACAAAGTGCTCGGGCTGCCAAGAAAGCAATTGCTGGGCTCGTTCCTCAGAGACGACCTCGGCCAGTTGGTTGGAACGGACGCAGGCTTGACGCAGGGTAACGGCCGAGAACCAGCGCACAACAATCGTTCCGCCCGGAGTCTTGACTTCAGGCGTGTGCACGATGGTACCTGACGGGCCCGGAGCAGCGAAGCTGGCTGAGCTGCCGCCGACGGTGAGCGACTGTGCCCACGGTGAATCCGTCAAGACCTCTTCCACCTCGAAGAAGTCCCATTCAGTGAAAGGCTTCTTTTGCCATCCCTGGCCCGCCCAGACCACCGAACTCACGAGGGGGAGTAGGAGGAGAACGCTACGAAAGAGACCCTTGTTGCTCATTCTAGTCCTCGCCTTCTCCCAGTCGTACGCCCCGAGTGCGCTCTTGTCAAGAGGAACCGGAGCCAGGACATTACCCAAAAATTAAAAAGGGCTAGGCTTGTCGCCTAGCCCCGCGCTGGGCTGCGGCGAGTTCCGTCCGTGCACGGACAGGGGTGTTCGCCTTCCCAGCGAGTAGGTTTGCCAATC
>CAYTXK010000189.1:0-1889 GCA_964441645.1 uncultured Acidobacteriota bacterium | reverse complement strand
GCTGGAGTAAAGTGCGCTATGCTGCCTAGCAACTCGGGCGAGACCTGCCGGCAAGGGAGGATCGCATGAAGTCGCCTCGAATGGTTCCCTTCCTGCTTCTCGTGCTTCTGGTGCTTCCACTGCTTCTCAGTCTAAACGCGCCCTTATTTGCACAACATTACGCAAATAACGGCACTATCGAGGGCGAGGTGCGTGATGCTCAGGGCAAGCCCTTGGCTGGGCTAACCATTGAAATCATCCGCAGCGACGTCAAGGGGCGCTGGGAGGTCAAAACCGATAAGAAGGGCTACTACTACTGCACCGGATTACCCATGGGAAACCGTCCGAGATACAGGGTGCGCGCCCTTCGAGATAGAAAGCTCCTCTACGAGTTCACCGATGTGGCGCTCCCCTTCCAGCCGTTCCAAGAGAACGTTCTCCGCGTGGACTTCAACTTGGAGGAATTACGCCAGGAAGACGAAGCGGCGCTGACGGCGGACCAGAGGCAACAAATCGAGGAAGCGCGCAAAGCCATGGCGAAGCGGAAAGACTTCCAGGAGGAGTTCGACCTCGGCGTAGAGCTCATGCAATCGCCCACCATGGAGGTCGTTTGTGCCTCACGTTGCCGTGCTCAGACAGCCGCCGACACCCTTTGTCTGCCGTGTGAGAAGCAGGCCACCACTGGACTGTCGCAGATGGCCTATGAGGAAGCGGCGGCCGCTTTCGAGCGCGCCGCGGCGCTTGACCCCACCCAGTACTCAGTCTTCGCCAATCTGGCGCGTGCCTATCAAGGGGCAAACCAGTTGGACAAAGCCGTTCAAGCCAACCAGCACGCCTTGCAGCTGAAACCCGGCGAGGCGGAGCTCTACGCCATGCAGGGGCAGCTCTACGCCGGCAGCGGTCGCCCAGAGGAAGCCCGTCAGATGGTGGAAAAAGGGGCAGCGCTAAACCCGGCAAAGGGAGGGAAGTATTACTTCGACCTCGGGCTCTCTTTCTACAACGCGGGCGACCTGAAATCAGCCGTAGAGCCTTTCCGCAAGTCGATTGAACTCGATTCCCAACGCGCGGATGCTTTCTATTTCTTGGGCATGTGCCTTTTCAACCAAGCCGATCAAAAGCAGGAGGGTGGGCAGTGGACCTTGTTGTTTAAACCCGGCACACGCGAGGCCTTTGAGCAATACTTGGCGCTGGCGCCTAACGGCCGCTTTGCCAAAGAAGCTAGAGACACCCTGGCGACGATCGCTGGGTCTGTGCCCTCCGCCATCCCCCCCAAGGAATGAACTAGAGGTCTGCCCGTCTTGATCGGCGAAGCCATCAGCATTCCGTTGTAGGATGGGCTGTAACTTCTGCCTGCGCCCACGCTCACGTCGCCCAGGGTCTCTCGGGCCTCGCCTGATTCTTCTCGGTGTGCCGCTCTATCTCTTCTTCCGCCGAGGTACTACCTCAGCAGGCGCCGGGGCGTGAAGGGGCGCGCGGGTCTCGCGCTCGATGCTATACTTTCCCCAGTGCGCCCGTAGCTCAACGGATAGAGCATCGGATTTCTAATCCGAGGGTTGCAGGTTCGATTCCTGCCGGGCGCGCCAAGCCGCCCGCCCGCAGTTGGGCTGGCCGCGCCACTTCCCTTTCGAGGACTAAGCCGTAGTCGGCTCCGTCAGGGCGGCCAGGCGAAGTTTGGCCTGGCGGGCGGTCTCGCGCAGGAGCGGGTCGGGGTGGTTCAAGCAAGCGTCGAGCGCCGACTCCAACGTTTTCAGACCGAGCGTGCCGATGGCATAGGCCCCGCAGGCCTTGAGCCAGGGGTCTTCGCTTTGGATGAGCGTGGCCACGGCCTCTTCGCGGCCGGAGACGCGCGCGCCGATTACCTGATTGGCCAGCCGCACGCGCTCGGCCATGCTCACTTCGCTATCGAGCAG
>CAYTXK010000188.1:0-4789 GCA_964441645.1 uncultured Acidobacteriota bacterium | reverse complement strand
AAGGATGGGTCACACGCCGCGTTTCGCGCGCCCAGTGCATTCGCTCGAGTTTGTGGATCGCCCAGCGCAGCATAAAGACGAAGGATGATTATTCCGGCGGCCTCAGCCCGGCGTCAAGGGACGATGCCCGGCGCGCAACTGGCCGCCTCTGGGAGGATTTGCGATAATGCCCGCGGGACGAAAGGATGAACCGCCTGACGCTCACCGTCATCACCCTCAACGAAGAGAAGGACCTGCCTCGCGCTCTGGCTTCGGCCGCCGGCCTGGCCGATGACATCGTGGTGGTGGATTCCGGCAGCACCGACGGCACCGCGGAGATTGCCCGCCAGGTGGGGGCGCGCGTGATTATGCATCCGTGGACGGACTACAGCGAACAGAAAAACTTCGCCGCCGCTCAGGCTGTGAACGACTGGATTCTGAGCCTCGATGCCGACGAAGAGCTCAGCCCGGAGCTGCAAGCCACGCTGCGCCGCTGGAAGTCCGAACTCCCGATGGTGGCCGCCTATTCCATGCGCCGCAAGGCGAACTACCGGGGCCGCTGGATTCTTCATTCCGGCTGGTATCCCGACCCGAAGGTGCGGCTCTACCGGCGAGAGCGCGCCCGCTGGGTCGGCGCCTTGCACGAAAGCCTGGAAGTGAACGGAGCCATCGAGCCGCTCACGGGAGAAATTCTTCACTACACGCTGAATTCTTTCGATGAACACGCGCAGCGCGTGCACCACTACACGACGCTGGCGGCGCGCCAACTCTTTGCCGGGGGCCGCCGGCGCTGGTTCCTGCCCATGCTCACGGCCTCGCCCTGGGCTTTCCTGCGCACATTCATCTTCCAGCAGGGCTTCCGCGACGGCGTGCGCGGCTTGCAGATTGCCGCCATGGCCGCTTACTACGTGTTTCTCAAGTACCGCAAGCTCGGCATTCTGGCCCGCGGAGGCTCGCTCGAGCCCGAGGCCCGCCGCTCTTGAACACGCTGCACATCGATTTGGGCCCCGCTTGGCGCGGCGGCCAGAATCAGGTCCTCCTCTTGCTGCGCGGGCTGCGAGCCCGCGGCCACGGAGCTGAATTGGTCGCCGTGAGGGGAGCGCCCTTGGCCGAGCGTGCGCAAGCCGAGGGGGTTCGTGTTCATGCTGTCGCCCCCTGGCTGCGCCGCCTGGGTGCTGCCGGGCGGTTGCGCCGATTGCTTTCCACGGGCCGCTTCGACGTCCTGCATTCCCACGAGGCGCACGGCCTCACGGCCGGCTGGCTGGCGCGCGCCCACTGCTCGCTCCCGGTGGTCACCTCCCGCCGCGTCGCCTATCCTTTGCAGGCGAACCCGGTAGCTCTCGCCCGCTACCGGGGTGTTGATTGTATTCTGGCCATTTCGGAATTCGTCCGCCGGAGTATTCTGGCCTCGGGACTGCCGCCCGAGAAACTGGCCGTCGTCTATAGCGGCGTGGAGTTGCCGCCGCTGCCCTCGGCGGAAGTCAAACGCCGCGCCCGCGAGCGCTGGCAGATCAAGCCGGACGAAACCGCCATCGGTTGCGTCGGCTACCTGCTGCCCGAGAAGGGACAAGAAGAACTGCTGCGCGCTTTCCCCGCTGTGCGCGCCGAATTCCCCAATTGTCCCCTGCTCTTTGCCGGCGATGGCCCCCTGCGGCCGTGCTTGGAACAATTAGCGGGCGAGCTGGGAGTCTCAAACACAGTTCACTTTCTCGGGTTTGTTAAAGAGGTGGCAGACGTCTACGCTGCGCTAGACATTTTTGTTTTCCCCTCGCCCGAAGAACCGCTGGGCACTTCGCTGCTGGCAGCCATGGCCTATGGACTGCCAGCGGTCGCTGTGGCAGGCGGTGCCGCGCCTGAAATTATCGAGCATGAACGCAACGGCCTGCTGGTTCCTCGCAGCGAGCCCACGGCGCTCGCTGAAGCCATCCTTCGCCTGCTGCGCGATCGCCCCGCAGCCGGCCTTCTCGGCGCCCTGGGGCGCAAGACCGTCGAGGAGCGATTCACCTACGAGCACACCGTGGAAGGAACGCTGCGGGTTTATGAGAAACTGCTGGCGGCAAGGGCACGCCCGTGAGCGCGATTGTCTTTCTTTTCGGCCTCTGCGTCGGCAGCTTCCTCAACGTCTGCATTCACCGTCTGCCCCGCGGCGAATCCATCGTGCGCCCCGGCTCGCACTGCCGCCACTGCCAGCGCGCCATCGCTGCCTACGACAACATCCCCCTGCTGAGCTATCTCCTGCTGCGCGGACGCTGTCGTTACTGTCGCGCTTCGATTTCACCGCTCTACCCCGCCGTGGAGTTGCTGACCGGCCTCATCTTTCTTCACATCTATCTTCGCTTCGATTTTTCGCCGCCGGCGCTGAAGGCAGCCCTGCTGGCGAGCGCCCTGGTCGTTCTGATCTTCACTGATTTGCGCGACCGCCTGCTGCCTGATGTCATCACGCTTCCGGGTATCGCCGTGGGATTCCTGTTCGCCCTCTGGCTACCGTTGCAGGACGGCACGGCCGCGCTGCTGTTGCGGAGACTGGCCGACTGGGAGCCCTCGCCACTCGTGCTGTCGCTTCTCGAAGCGCTGCTGGGCGGCCTCGTGGGCGCCGGGCTGCTTTTTGGATTGGGCGAGCTCTGGTACCGCCTGCGCAAAGTCGAAGCTATGGGTCTGGGCGACGTCAAGCTGATGGCGATGGTCGGCCTGTTTTTCGGCCTCAAGCTCACGGTGCTGACTTTGCTGCTGGGCTCGCTGGCCGGCAGCCTCGCCGGGGGCGTCTACATCCTCCTCGCCCGCAAGGGCACGCAGTACGAGCTCCCCCTGGGCACCTTCCTCGGTCTCGCCGCCCTCATCGCTCTTTTTTGGGGACCGCTCATAATGGCGGCTTATTTGACGTTACTACGCTAGAACGGGCGGATGTGGGCAACCTTCGGCTTGATTTCGACCATCTTGGAGAGTAGACTTGTTGATAGAGGATGGTGGCACGCATCCTCGGAGGTGACCTGCAATGCGGAAAGTGCTAGTGGCGCTGGTTATGATTCTTGCCCTCACCGGGCTGGCGTGGGCGCAGGCGGCCGAAGAGCCCTCCCTGGCGGAGATGGCGCGCAAAGTGCGCGCGGATCGCGCCAAAAGAAAGCCCGGCAGTGTGCCTCTCTTCACCAACGAATCCATTGCCCAACTCGGCGGGACCGTGTCCACGGTAGGCGAATCCGCTCCGGCTCCCTCCGCTGAGGGCGCAGCCCCAGCCGCTGAAGGGGCTTCGGCAGCCGAAGGCGCGGCAGCCGGTGGCGCAGCCGCTGCGGGCGCAGCGGCAGCCGGAGAAGCGGCCGCAAGTGGCGAAAAAGAATGCGAAGAGAAGTGCTGGCGCGACAAATTCCGCGACCAGCGCGCCAAAATCGCCACCGCCCAGAAGGAACTCGACATCTTGCAACGCGAATTCAGCCTGGCCCGCACCCAGTATTCAGGCGACCCGAACCAGGCCATGCGCGACCAATACTCGAACACCACTTCGGGAGGCCGCGAACTGCAAGAGAAGCAGAATCAGATCAACGCCAAGAATACGGAGATTCAGCAACTCCAGCGCGGGCTGTCGGACCTCGAAGACCAGTTGCGCCGCGCCGGGGGCAAGCCCGACTGGGCTCGCGAGTAAACTCTCGCCTCTAACAATCCGCCACAGAGACACAGAGGACACTGAGAAAGGCCTCGAAGGGATTCCTCTGTGCTCTCTGCGCTCTCTGTGGTAAATCCTCATCCTTAAATGAATCAGGCGGAGGCACACAAGAGGATGGCGCCCGCTTGCTCCCTCATTCAGAATGCTGTTCTGCGCCGCCTGCGGCGGCTCGGCCTGCCGCGGGGAACGAAGGTTCTTGATGCGCCTTGCGGCAGCGGCGCCTTGGCGCTGGCCCTGGTGGAAAACGGGTTTGAGGTCTGGGGCGCCGACATCGAGCCGAACGCGCAGGCTTGGCTCGGTGAGCGCTTTCGTGCTGCTGACCTGAACGCTGCCCTGCCCTGGCCGGCGGCGAGCTTCGACCTCCTGCTCTGCATCGAAGGCATCGAGCACCTGGAAAACCGTTTCCACTTTCTGCGGGAGGCGCATCGGCTGCTGGCCCCGGGCGGCCGGCTCGTCATCACTACACCCAACACGCTTTCGTTGCGCTCGCGGGTGCGGTTCCTGGGCAGCGGGTTTTTCAGCCGCGACCCGCGGCCGCTCGCGGAGGCGGCGCGCCACCCGCTGCACCACATCGGGCTGCTGACCTATCCCGAGCTGCGTTACTCGCTGCACACTTCGGGCTTTCGCATCGTCGACGTGGGGCACACGCGCATCAAGCCGATTAGTTATCCCTATGCCGTCTTCGTCCCCTGGATGTGGCTGTACACGCGCATCGCTTTCCGCACGGAAAAGGATGCCGCCCAGCGCGCCCACAACCGCGAGGTTCTAAAAACTCTTTTTAGGCGCTCACTGCTCTTCGGCGAAAACCTGATGGTTATCGGCGAGAAGGAGCAGCAGTAATGTGGCTGGCAGGCTGGCGGGAGAGTAAGTGGCTGGCGGCGGTGGAATTGGCGCTCGTTGCCCTCATCTTCATGGCTGACTGGCAGCACCTCATCTTTTTCAGCAAGACTCCGTTTCTGCTTCTCCTGGGATGGGGCTCGCTATGGCTCCGCCGGGTGGGCTGGCGAGGCGTGGGACTGGCGCGCTATCGGAGCTGGTGGACCACTCTGGCTCTTGGCCTTGCCGCCGGGGTGGTGCTTGACGCCCAGGAGCTCTTCGTCACTCAGCCTTTCCTGATATGGCTTACGGGGAAGCAGCCCGACTTGTCGGATTTCC
>CAYTXK010000187.1:0-4812 GCA_964441645.1 uncultured Acidobacteriota bacterium | reverse complement strand
GTCTCCGAGAGCTTCTTGATGAGCATGGGGTCGACCACAAAGGGCGCGATGGTGCAGTGGCTCAAGACGTGGTGCTCGACCCCGGGGGTGTTCACGATATCGCTGTAAAGCCCGAGCAGCGCCTCGCGGTTGGGGAAAAAGAAGGGCGTGTCGGTGTGCACCTGCCCCCAGATGAACATGTCCTCGGTGGCCAGGGAAATGATTTTGTTTCCGTGACGCACGTTGGCGTGCACGCCGGCCATGATTTTTTCCTTGGGGACGTCAATCTGCGGATTGAGATCGGGCACGCAAAACTGGCAGCGGCGGCCGCAGCCGGTGGTCATCTCCACCACGCCGAAGGTGGTGCGCTTGTCGGGGATGAGAATGGCGTCGCGCTGGGTGGGATGGGAAACGGTGACTTCGCGCGGCAGCTCCTGCCCGCTGATCACCTGCCGGAAGAGGTTCATGGTCTCGGCCGACTCGCTGCGGCCTTCGACAATCGTGTCCACCCCCAGGTCGGCGAAGGAGTTGGTCTGGCTGATCTGCCAACCGCCCGAGCCGCCCACCACCACCTTGAAATTCTGGCGGAAGGGGCTGGCCTTGATTTTCTCGAAGCACAGCCGGGCATAGTGAGAATTGATGGGCTGCTTGGAGGAGCCGAAGATGGAAGTGTAGACGCCGGCGGCGAAGGTCACGCCCAGCGGGTTGTGGGTGGAGACGGCCACCACGCGGGTGCGCGGGCCGATGAAGCGGTCGAGGTCATCGGGATAGCAGGCCACGACTTCGTTTTCGCCGAACTCGTGCCCCAGCGCTTTCTCCAGAATCCGCAACCCGGCCGGCATGGTGAGCGCCGAGCCGTCCGGCAGGCGCTCGACCTCGCGCCACTTGGGGTACTTGCCGTTCAACACGAACTCCATCCAGATGGGCATGGACGCCATCGCCATCTGGATGAAGTAACCGGCGTGGTCAATGATTTCGGTGAGCGGCGCGGTCAGAACGAACAGTTTGCCGCCGTCGGCGGGAGGCTCGAAGGCCGTGCCATTCGACCCCTTGCCGTTGGTGCCTTGCCGCACTGAACCTAAACCTCCGGATTCCGTCGTCCTACCGTCGGAGCTGCGGGAACGCGAGAAAGGGCAGAGCCGGAACCACTCGGCTTCCACTTCCCTTTCAGGCTGAATGAGTTTCGTCTGTCGGGGGCACAGGCGTCAAGAGGAATCGTGCCTGCCGGTGCCCGGCGCTTGTGCGCCCGGGTCGAAGGCGATAAAATAGTCCCGCAAACTATTCCGGAGGAGCCGCGGTGCGTCGTGTGTTGAAGGTTTTGCTGGTTCTGGTGCTGCTCTACGCGCTGCTGGTGGGCGCGGTGCTCTGGGCCATGGTGCAGCCGCCGGACCGCTTCGGGCGCATTGTGGCGCGCAGCCCCAAGTTCTTGTTCATGGTCATTCCCTTCCAGCCGTTGTGGTTCTACGCGCGCGGCGGGACGTTGAACGTGGGCGACCCCGCGCCGGATTTTTCCCTCGAAACGCCGGACAAGTCGGCGCGCGTCCAGCTTTCCTCGTTCCGCGGCGACAAACCCGTGGTGCTGGTCTTCGGCAGCTACACTTGACCGCCTTTCCGCCGGGAGGTTCCCGCGCTCAACAAGCTCTACCAGGAGTACAAGGACCGCGCCGCCTTCTACGTGGTCTACATCCAGGAGGCGCATCCCAGCGACGCCTGGCAGGTCCGCAGCAACCTGATGGAGAAGGTCGTTTTCGCCACCCCCAAGAACCTCGAGGAGCGCGACAAAGTGGCCGGCACCTGCACCGTGAGGCTCGGCATCGAGTTTCCCTCGGTGGTGGATACCATGGACAACCGCACCGAAGTCGCCTACACCGGCTGGCCTGACCGCCTCTACGTCATCGACCGCGAGGGCCGCATCGCTTTCAAGAGCGCCCCGGGGCCCTTCGGCTTCAAGCCCGACGGCGTAGCCGACACTCTGAAGCGGCTGCTGCCCGCCACCAACAACTAACTTTTGCGGCCATGAATTCAGAACGCGCCTCCCCCGCCCCGCTCGACCCCACTGCCCTCGAGCGGGTGCTGGCGCCCTTCGGCACCAGCCGCAACCTGCCCCGCGAGGCTTACATCTCGCCCGAGGTTTTCGCCTGGGAGCTGCGCCGTTTCTACGAAGCGGCCTGGGTCGCGCTGGGCCGCGCCGACGATTTGGCCCGGCCGGGCGACTACCGCGCCGTGCGCGTCGGCAACGACGGCATCCTGCTCGTCCGCGGCGATGACGGCGCCCTGCGCGGCTTCTTCAACGTCTGCCGGCACCGCGGCCACGAGCTGCTCGAGCCCGGCGCCTGCGCCCACGCCAGCGCCCTGCGCTGTCCCTACCACGGCTGGACCTACGAGCTTGATGGCCGCCTGAAGGTCGCGCCACGGGCGGGCGAGCTGCCCGGCGGCGATCCCTACGACTACGGCCTGGTGCCGGCGCGGGTCGAGGAGTGGCGCGGCTGGGTGTTCGTCAACGCCGCCGGCGAAGCGCCGCCGCTCGCCGACTGGCTGGGCGACCTCGAGGGGCTGGCGGCCGACCACGAGCCCGAGCGGCTGCGCGTCGGAACCTCCTGCACTTACGAGGTCGCAGCCAACTGGAAGCTGGTGCACGAGAACTTCCACGAGTGCTACCACTGCCCGCAGCTCCACCCGCAGCTCTGCCGCGTTAGCCCGCCCGAGAGCGGTGGCCGCACCTCCGAAGGCCGCGGCGCCTGGGTGGGCGGACCGATGGAGCTCACGGAAGGCGCGGTGACGATGTCGCTCGACGGCCGCAGCGCCGGCGTCCCCCTGCGGCGGCTCGAGGCCGCCAAGCAGCGCCAGCTCTACTACTACGGCCTGCTGCCGAATTTCTTCTTGAGCCTCCACCCCGATTACGTCTTGACCCACCGGCTCGAGCCTCTGGCCCCCAACCGCACCCTCATCGAATGCCACTGGCTCTTCCCGCCCGAAGCCCTGGAGAAGCCGGGCTTCAGCCCCGCCTACGCTTTCGAGTTCTGGGACATCACCAACCGGCAGGACTGGAAAGCGCTCGAGTCCATCCAGCGCGGCGTCTCTTCGCGCGGCTTCCTGCCCGGGCCGCTCGCCGAAAGAGAAAATGTCGTGTACGAATTTGTGCGGCGCATCGCCCGCGCCTACCTTGAAGGCGGTTTGGAGTCCGCCCTGCGCGCCCCCGCCGCACCACTCTGCTAACGAGCAACTGTTGCAAGACCCTGGCGGGAACCGCTATCAGTGCCCGCCCGCCGCAGGAAGGGCTGCGCCCAACCTGCACTACCTTTCGCAACACGGTCCCTAGCCGAGCGGTAGCGCAGGTTGCGAGGCCCGACGCGTCGGGCTGAACTACCTGCGGCTTGGGCATGGAAAAGCCGCGGGTAGGCCTGCGGCCAACCCGCGCTACCAGTTCCGGTGACGACGCGCGCTCTCCCTCGTTGAAATAACTCTGGGTTGACTTGGGCCGCGCCGCGGCCTAAGATTCCTGCCAGCAACATTCGGGGAGTGGGGGCGGAAAAGGGGAGCAGCAGCGATGTCCACGCGGAAAGCCGTAGTCTCGGCAGCAGCCGGCGCGTTGATTCTACTGTTGGTGCTTTGCACCACGCCCGGCCTCCGCTCCGCCCGTCCTTCGCAAGCCGCGGGCTGGGAAGACGACTTCACCGGCGGCACGCTAAGCAAGAAGCGCTGGAACATCGCCAGTTGGTGGGCGCCCGGCTACATCGCCGACAACCACGTCGGCTACTACGAAAGCGACCACGTCAGCCTCAGCGGCGGCTATCTCACCCTGCTCCTCAACCAGGAAAACGGCCTGGTGGATAGCAATCCCGACGGGGTGATTTCTCACGGCGCCATGGTCTCCACCAAGCAGAAGGTCGGCTACGGCACCTACCAGTGGCGGATGCGCATGTCGTCCACGGCCGCGAACCCCACCGGCGTGGGCGACCCGGTCTCCGGCAGCGTTTCGGCGGGCTTCGTCTACGTCAACAACTCGCAGACCGAAGTGGATTTTGAATTCAACGCCGGGCTCCCCGGCACGCTCTATTGCGTCAACTGGTACAACACCGACCCCGCCACCGGCCCCTACGGTTTCCACGAAACCTTCACCGCCGTTTCGCTCCCCGACATCTCCGACGTGTTCCACACCTACAAATTTGTCTGGGAGCCGGGCCGAATCACCTACACCGTGGACGGCATTCAGCAGGCCCTGCACACCACCGACGTCCCCAGCGCCCCCGCCTACTTCATGATCAACCATTGGGGAACCAACCGCCCCACCGGCTGGGGCGGCGGCGCCACCGTGGGCGTGGACCGCTACTTCTACGTCGACTGGGTCAAATACACACCTTTACCCTGAGTGAATCGAAAGTCGAGGCGTCTGCTTTTCCCATCTGTATCTGCTCGGGACAACTTCGCTCGGGATGACAGAGGAATAGGGGTGCGTTAGGATGGTGGCCGCGGGCCCGTATCCCGAACGTTCGGGACAGCGGTAGAGCAGCGGACTCATATCCCGAAGGTTCGGGACGTTGGTCGCTGGGCAGAACTCTTGTATCACCTCTATATCCTCCGAAGTCAGCGCACGGGAAAGTACTATGTCGGCTCCAGCGAGGACGTCTCGCGGCGGTTGAGACAACACAATGGAGAGCTTCCCGGGCTGGGGCGTTGGACGTTGGCCGGAAGACCGTGGAAACTTGTCTTCCAAACTCATTTCGCTTCGAGGGCGCAAGCGATGGCCGCGGAGAACTATGTGAAGAAAATTAAAAGCAAAAACTGGATTGCGAAGCTGGTCAGGGCCAAGTATACTTTGCCGGATTTCTAACC
>CAYTXK010000186.1:0-4838 GCA_964441645.1 uncultured Acidobacteriota bacterium | reverse complement strand
GTTGAGGCAGGGTCAGCCAGCGACGCGATGGCAGCGCGGCGGCCGAAGACCAGGTTGTCGACGAGCGAATTTGTCCCCAGGCGATTAGCGCCGTGGACGGAAACGCAGGCGCACTCGCCGGCGGCGTAAAGCCCCGGAACGGCGGTGTTCTTCTCATCGGTCACCACGCGGCCCAAGACGTCGGTGGGCACGCCGCCCATGGCGTAGTGCGCGGTGGGCTGGACGGGAACGGGCGCCTCGACCGGATCAACACCCAGGTAGGTGCGGACAAAGTCGGTGATGTCGGGGAGCTTGGCTTCGATGACCTCGCGGCCCAAGTGGCGGAGGTCGAGGTGGATGTAGTCCTTGCCGCCGATGCCGCGGCCAGCGCGCAGCTCGTGGTAAACGGAGCGGGAGACGATGTCGCGGGGAGCGAGGTCAAGCAGCGTAGGGGCGTAGCGCTCCATGAAGCGCTCGCCCGCGCCGTTAATCAGCTTGCCGCCTTCGCCGCGCGCGGCCTCGGTGATGAGGATGCCGAGCTTGTAGATGCCCGTGGGATGGAACTGGAAAAACTCCATATCTTCCAGCGGCAGTCCGGCGCGCAGCGCCAGCGCCATGCCGTCGCCGGTGAGCGCGTGGGCGTTGGAGGTGATCTGGTAGATGCGCCCGCAGCCGCCGGTGGCCAGCAGAATGGCCTTGGCGCGGAAGACGTGCAGGGCGCCATCGGCAATCGAGAGCGCCACCAGACCCGCCACGCGGCCCTCGGCCAGCAGTAGCTCCAGCGCCAGGTATTCGTTGAAGAATTTCACGTTGTTGCGAATGGACTGCTGGTAGACAGTTTGCAAAATCATGTGCCCGGTGCGGTCAGCGGCGTAGCAGGAGCGGCGCACCGGCCCTTTGCCGAACTCGCGCGTGTGCCCGCCGAAGCGTCGCTGGGCGATTTTCCCGTCCGGCGTGCGGCTGAAGGGCAGGCCCCAGTGCTCAAGGTCGTAGACGGTTTCGATGGCTTCGCGGGCCAGAATCTCGGTGGCGTCCTGGTCAGCGAGATAGTCCGACCCCTTAACGGTGTCGAACATATGCCACTCCCAGTGGTCTTCTTCGAGGTTGCCCAGCGCGGCGCCGATGCCGCCCTGGGCGGCCCCTGTATGGGAGCGCACCGGATAGAGTTTGCTGACCACGGCGACGTCGAGCCCGGCCAACTGCACAGCCGCCATTAGACCGGCGCCACCCGCGCCGACAATCACCGCTTCGTGCTGATGCTCGACGATCTCCACCGCTTACTTCCCTGCCACCGGCTGGAAGAAAACAATCACCGCCGTGCCGGCGAGCAAGAATACCCCCGCCAGGCCGTAGACGGCGGCCAGGCTAGCCGCACGCAGTCCGGGCCGGCGCACGTAGTCGTCTACCATGACGCGCAGCCCATTCGAGCCGTGCACGAGCGCGAGGGACAGCAACAGCCAATCGTAAAACCGCCACAGCGGGCTCGCCCAGCGCGCGGCCACAAAGGCGTAGTTGATGACTTCGACGTTGTTGAGCAAGTGCATGATGGCCAGATGCCCGAGGGCCAGCAGCAGCAAGAGAATTCCCGAGAGGCGCATAAAGAGCCAGGAGTAAAGCTCGAGGCCGCTCCCGGGCCGCGGTCGCCCGCCGGATTCGCTCCACTCGTCCATCCACACTCCTCAGAACAACGGCTTCAGCATCAGATAGGCGCTGGGGAGGAAAAGCGCCGCAAACAGGGCCACCACGCCGTAGAAAAGTTCGCGCTGCCAGGCGCTCAGCTCCGGCCAGAAATCGAGCACGGTGATGCGAATGCCGTTGAGGGCGTGGTAGAGCACCGCGGCCGCCAGCCCGACTTCGCCCACGCGGAAAACAGGATGGGCGTAAATCTTCACCACCTTGTCGTAGGTCTCCGGGCCGACGAGCACGAGGGCGGTGTCGAGAATGTGGAGGAAAAGAAAGAGCAGCACGCCGAGGCCGGTGAACCGATGCAGCACCCACGCCCACTGACCGGTTCCACCCCGATACACGAGAAAGTAGCCCTCCGGCTGAGAAGAATTCGTTGGGCGCCTCGGGACTCACGCGGCGCCGCGTCGGGCTTTGCATCCTAGCAGTCGCCGGCAGGCTTGGCAACCGCTGGCGAAATGAGTCGAGTCTTGGCGCTTGATTTTTGCGGCGATTTCTAGTCTATTCACTTGTTTGCGGCTCTTGCGTGAGGGAGGTCCGGATGGAGCGAGTGCGCCGCTGGAGTTGGACGCTGCTGCTGGTGGTCCCGCTGGCTCTGCCGGCCGCGGGCGACGTCTCGGAACGTGCCGCGCGGCTGCACCGTGAGGCCATCGTTATTGATACCCACATTGACACGCCCCAGCGGCTGCTGGACGAAGATTTCGATCTCGCGCCCCGCGATGCCAACGGCCACATCGACATCCCGCGGATGAAAGAGGGCGGGCTGGACGCTGCCTTTTTTTCCATCTGGGTGGACCCGACGAAATACAAGACCAGCGGCGCCAGCCATCGCGCGCTGGAGCTGATCGACACGGTCTACGAACAGGTGCAGCGCCACCCCGACCAGCTGGTGCTGGCGCGCACGGCGGAAGACATCCGCCGCGCGCACCGCCAAGGGAAAATTGCCCTGCTGATGGGCGTCGAAGGCGGGCACGCCATAGAGGACAGCCTGCGCGTGCTGCGCACCTACTACGAGCTAGGGGTGCGCTACATGACGCTGACGCACTTCTTCAACAACAACTGGGCCGACTCCTCCACCGACAAGCCGGCGCACAACGGCCTGACCGATTTCGGCCGGCAGGTGGTGCGGGAGATGAACCGGCTGGGAATCTTGGTGGATATCTCGCACGTTTCGGACAAAACCTTTTTTGACGCGGTTGAGGTTTCCCAGGCGCCGGTCATCGCCTCGCATTCCTCTTGCCGCGCCCTCACCAATATCCCGCGGAATATGGGGGACGATTTGCTCAAAGGGCTGGCGAAGAATGGCGGCGTGGTGCACATCAACTACGGCTGCATGTTCGTCAACCCCGACTACCGCAGCGAGCAGTTTGCGGACTTGATTACCGAATTCAACCGCCAGCAGCGGCTGGCGGATGAAAAATATCCTAACGACCCCAAGCAGGCCGCCCTGGAGAAATATCGCCTCCAAAAAGAGTACGGGGCCCGCATTCCGCGCGGCTCGGTGGAAAACGTGCTGAAGCACATTGACCACGTGGTGCAGGTGGCGGGCGTGGACCACGTCGGCCTGGGCTCGGATTTCGACGGCGTGCCCTGCCTGCCCGAGGGACTCGATGACGTCACCTTCCTGCCCCGCCTCACCCAGGGGTTGCTCGACCGCGGCTACAGCGAGGCGGACATCAAGAAAATTCTGGGCGGCAACACGCTGCGAGTCCTTGAGGAAGCCGAGCGGGTCGCCGGCCGCCTGCGCGGCACCGCCGACGCTCCGCACCAGCCGGAAACCGTGGTAGCCGCGCCGTGAGAGTTCTGTTTTCTTTCAGGGAGGGAACCCGATGAAACGATTGACAGCCCTTGTTCTTTTCCTTCTGGTGTCACTGACGCTGGTGGCGCAAGAGAAACCCAAGCCGGCGGCCCCCGCGCGCGAGCCTGGACTCTATGCCACGCTCGACACTTCGATGGGCAAGATCGTCATCAAGCTTTACGAAAAAGAATCACCTAAAACCGTGGAGAACTTCGCCGGACTAGCAACAGGCAAAACAAGCTGGCGGCATCCCAAGACGAGCCAGCGCATGGCCGGCAAGCCCTATTTCGACGGCATTATCTTCCACCGCGTCATCCCCAACTTCATGGTGCAAACCGGCGACCCGGCTGGAACCGGAACCGGCGGGCCGGGCTACACCATCCCCGATGAATTCGACCCGGCGCTGAAGTATGACCGCCCGGGGCGCTTGGGCATGGCCAACGCCGGCCCCAATACCGGCGGCTCGCAGTTCTTCATTACTCACGTGCCCACCCCGCACCTGAACGGCAAGCACACCATCTTCGGCCAAGTGATGGAAGGTCAGGAAGTGGTGGTGGCAATCGGGAACGTGGCGCGCGACCCTGCCGATAAGCCGCTCAAACCCGTGACCCTGAACAAAGTCACCATCGAGCGCGTGGGCCCCGCGCCGACGCCGGCCGCGCCAAAATAGAAAGTCGGGCTCCGGCGGCGCCGACTACACTCCGATGATTTCGACGAGCTCTTTGACCGCGGCGGCGGATTTCTCGAGCGCCGCTTGCTCTTCCGGCGCCAGCTTGATCTCGATGACCTTTTCAATCCCGCGCGCGCCCAGCTTCACCGGCACGCCCACGAACAACCCCCGGATGCCGTACTCGCCTTCCAAATAGGCGGCACAGGGCAGAATCTTTTTCTTGTCTTTGAGAATCGCCTCCACCATTTCCACAATGGCGGCCGCCGGCGCGTAGAAAGCGCTGCCTGTCTTGAGCAGGCCGACGATTTCCGCCCCGCCGTCCCGCGTGCGCTTGAGGATGGCTTCGATTCTTTCTTTGGGCAACAGCTCGGGCAGAGGAATGCCGGCCACGGTGGAATAGCGCGCCAGCGGCACCATGGTGTCGCCGTGACCGCCCAGCACAAAGGCGGTGACGTTTTCGACCGAAACATCGAGTTCCAGAGCGATAAAGGTGCGCATGCGGGCGGAGTCGAGCACGCCCGCCATGCCGATGACGCGGTTCTTTGAAAAGCCGCTCACCTTGTAGGCCGTCTGCGCCATGGCGTCGAGCGGGTTGGAAACTATGATGAGGATGCTGTTGGGGGAGTACTTGACCACCTTCTCGGTGGTTTCCTTGACGATCTGGTGGTTGGTCTTCAGCAGATCGTCGCGGCTCATCCCCGGTTTACG
>CAYTXK010000185.1:0-4846 GCA_964441645.1 uncultured Acidobacteriota bacterium | reverse complement strand
CTGCCGCTGCTGGGGGAGATCAAGCCGGAGACCTACCTGACGTTGCTGACCATGCACGGCACCATCATGGTGTTCTTCGTGCTGACCACGGCGCCGCAGAGCGGCTTCGGCAACTACTTCCTGCCCATCCAGATCGGGGCGCCCGACATGGCCTTCCCGGTGCTGAACATGCTCTCCTTCTGGTTCACCTTTGTCGCCTTCGGCGTGCTGCTGGCGGCCTTTTTTGTCAGCGGCGGGGCGCCCATCAGCGGCTGGACCGGCTACGTACCCTTGAGCGCCCTGGGCCAGATTGCCGGGCCGGGCCTGGGGCTGGGGCAGACGCTGTGGATTGTGAGTATCGTCCTTTTCTGCGCCGCTTCGCTGATGGGGGCGCTGAACTTCATCACCACCGTGGTGGACCTGCGGGCGCGGGGGATGTCGCTGCTGCGCATGCCGCTCACCTGCTGGGCGTGGTTCATCACCGCCATCCTGGCGCTGCTGGCATTCGCCGTGCTGGCCGCCGCCGGCGTCCTGCTGCTGCTCGACCGCCACGCGGGCACCAGCTTCTTCATCCCTGGCGGCCTGGTGGTGAGCGACCAGATTATTCCCCACAAGGGCGGCTCGCCGCTGCTCTGGCAGCACCTGTTCTGGTTCTTCGGGCACCCCGAGGTCTACATCGCCATTCTGCCGGGGATGGGCGTGGTCTCCCACGTGATTTCCACTTTTTCGCGCAAGCCCATCTTCGGCTACCGCGCCATGGTGCTGGCGCTCACCGCCATCGCCTTTCTGGGGCTGATGGTGTGGGGCCACCACATGTTCATGAGCGGCATGAGTCCCTACAGCGCCTTCGCCTTCTCGCTGCTGACCATGTCCATCGGCGTGCCCTCGGCCATCAAGACCTTCAACTGGATTGGGACGCTCTGGGGCGGGCGCATCCGCTTTACCGCCGCCATGCTGTTCGCCATCGGCTTCGTGTCTCTGTTCGTGACCGGCGGGTTGAGCGGGCTCTTCCTGGCGCAGCCGACCGTGGACATCTACCTGCACGACACCTACTTCGTGGTGGCTCACTTCCACATCATCATGGGGGTGGCGGCCATCTTCGGCATCTTTGCCGGGACCTACTTCTGGTTTTCGAAGATGTTCGGGCGGATGATGAACGAGTCGCTGGGCACGCTGCACTTCTGGCTCACCTTCATCGGCGTCTACGCCATTTTCATGCCCATGCATTTCATCGGGCTGGCCGGGCACCCGCGGCGCTACCCCGACACCACGGCGGTGAACTTCCTGCAACCGCTGCAGCCCGTGCACACCTTCATCACCATCGCCGCCCTGCTTACCATCGCCGCCCAGTTCATTTTCCTCCTGAACTTTTTCTGGAGCCTGTGGAAGGGCAAGAAGGCGGAGATCAATCCCTGGGACGCTACTTCCCTCGAGTGGACGGTACCCTCCCCGCCCCCGCACGACAACTTCGGCGGGCACTACCCCCGCGTCTACCGCGGGCCCTATGAGTACAGCGTGCCGGGCGCGGAAAAAGATTTCGTCCCCCAGCACATCCCCGACGGAGCCGGAACCGGCACGGGTCACTAGGATCGGCCGCGAATGACAGCTAAGACCGCTACCGAAGAGCTGGAACTGATTGACGTCGGCCACGACGACCGCGGCCCCGACGAGCCGCGTCCCGGTGGCAACGGCGGCGGCGCCGCCCTGCCGGCCATGCCACAGCACGCCTACCTGACCGGCATCATTCTGGCCCTGGCGGCCATTTCCATGTTCTTCCTGGCGCTGACCAGCTCCTTCATTGTGCGCAAAGGATTGGCGGACGACTGGGTGGCGTTTCCCTTGCCGCCCATCCTCTGGGTGAACACCGCGATTCTGCTGGGGAGCAGCGTGACCCTGGAGCGGGCGCGGCGAGAGCTGCGGCGCGGCCAGCGCGCGAGCTTCCAGCGCTGGTGGGCGCTGACCACCGCGCTGGGCCTGGGTTTTCTCGCCGGGCAGCTCATCGCCTGGCAGCAACTGGCGGCGGCCGGAGTTTTTCTGGCCAGCAACCCCAGCAGCTCTTTTTTCTACGTTCTCACCGGCACACACGGGCTGCACTTGGTGGGCGGGGTGATTGCCCTCGGGGTAGTGGGCTTTCGCCGGCGGCGCGAGGACGCGCGCTTGAGCCAGACCACGGCGGCGCGGGTGGCCGGAGTCTACTGGCATTTCATGGGCGGCTTGTGGGTCTACCTGTTCCTACTCCTCCTTCTGGGGCAATGACCAATGGCTAATGCTCATACGGAAGCGGTAATCGAGTCGCGCTGGGGCGGGGGCGTGGCGCCCTATGCCACGGGCTCGAAGAAGCTGGGGATGTGGCTGTTCATCGTCTCCGACTCCCTGACCTTCTCGGCGCTGCTGATGGCCTATAGCTACCTGCGCCTGGCCACGCCGAGCTGGCCGACGCCCTTTCCCTTCCACCCGGCGGTTACCTATGCCACCGTGATGACCTTCTGCCTGCTCTCCAGCAGCCTTACCATGGTGATGGCGGTGTCGGCCGCCCATCGCCACGACCACCGCCGGACGGTCTGGTGGCTGCTGGCCACCATGGCCGGCGGCCTGGCCTTTGTGGGCCTGCACACGCGCGAATGGTTCCACCTCATCCACGAGGGTCTGCGCCCCTGGCATACGCCCTGGCCGGAGTGGCCGGATACGCCGCTGTTCGGCAGCACCTTCTTCGGGCTGACCGGGATGCACATGCTGCACGTCATCATCGGGGTGATTTACCTGGGCATCATCGCCCTGGGGTTCGGCGCCAAAAAGTTTTCTTCCGAGGACGTGGAGGTCAGCGGGCTCTACTGGCATTTCGTTGACCTGGTGTGGATGTTTATTTTCCCGCTGGTTTATCTGATGTCGGTCAAGACCGGCTGAGGAGCGAGCGACCATGAATGCTGTTGCGCAGGACGCCCATGCCGCCGCCGGGCCGCGGCTCTATCTCGCCGTCTGGGGCTGGCTGCTGGGCTTAACAGGAGTGGAAGTCTATCTGGCCTACATTCACCTCGAGCCGCGCCTGATGCTGACCCTGCTGATGGGCCTGTCGGTCATCAAGGCCGGGTTGATTATGGCTTACTTCATGCACCTGCGCTTCGAGCGCTTCAGCCTGTTCCTGACCCTGGTGCCGGCGCTGGTCTTGTGCCTCATCCTGATTCTGGCTTTCTTCTTCCCGGACAGCATTCGGCTTTACAACATGAGGCCGAAGGGAGATACGACGTGCGGCGGGCGGTCATCCTCATTCTGCTGGCGCTGCTGCTGCTGCTGAGCTTTGCGCCCGGCCTGGCGGCGCAGGGCTGCGCCATGTGCCGCGCCGCGGCTGCCGGCACCGATGAGACGGGCCGAAAATCTTTCGACCTCGCCATCCTGTTTTTGCTCCTCCCGGCCACGTCCCTGTTTGTGGGAGTGCTGCTGTGGGCGTTCCGAAACCGCAACCGCACCTGGTCGCCCCCGGAACCGGAAAACCGCGATGCCGTGCCCCTTCTGCCGGAAATCGACGAAGCCTCCTTGTGGCGCTCGTTCAACCGATAGGCATTTCTAGCGGTTGGAAAGTCGCAGGGAGGACAGCGCGGCGGGCAGCCCGCTGCGCACCAGTAAGGCCAGCGATTCGATGAAGAAGTTGCGCGCGTATTTCTCTTCCTCCCCGGGAGGAAAAGCCGCCAGCGGCACGTGCCGCAGGATGGCGCGCCAGTCATCCTGGTAGAACTCGAAGCGCGGACGCCGGGCGCTGTATTTCGAGAGGCGCTCGAAGCCGCGCCGGAACGCGCTCCCTGGCCGGCGCACCAGGCGCTGATGAAGCCGCGAGCCTGCCGGACGCGCGAAGGCGCCAATCGCACACTCGGGAAGGTGTAAGGCGACCGGAACCTTAGCGGCCAGCTTGGGCGCGCCCACTAAGAACCCCACCAGGAAACCGACTTGCCCGCGACCGCTGCCCGGCGCAAACGCACAACCCCAGAAGCCGTGGCGTTGTTCGCGTTTGATGATCTTATAATGCCGAAAATAGCCCGCCGCTAGCTCTTCGAGCCACGCACACTGAATCGGTGGGCGAGAGGCCAAGTGGTTAGAAGGGATAGCGGTTGGCGGCGAGGGCGGCGGCGGCCACCTGGCGGCGCAGCGCCACCGTGTTCACCGGCTCGCGCTTGAGCAGGCGGCGCAGCATGGCCAGTTGGGTGCGCAGCGTATCGCCGGTAGCGGACGCGGTTAGAACGGATTTGGCGTGTTTTTCGACGCGGTCGAGGGCGTCGGCGACGAAAACTTGCGTGGCGGCCAGATGCACGGGCGCGCCCTCGGCTCCCTTGCGGGCCAGAATTTTCTTAGTGCGCAGCAGGGCGCTCTCCATGGCGTAAGTTTCCATCACGATATCGGCCAGCGCCGCGGCCACCTCCTGCTCCTGCTCGAGCTTGTCCATGAAGCGCTGCACGGCGACGCCGGCGGCGAACAGGAAAGCTTTCTTGCTGGCGGTGACGCCGGCGGTTTCGGCAACCAGGGGTGCGGTGGAGGGAGCGGCGGGCGCGGCGGGCGCGCCCATCAACTCATCGGCCACTTTTTTCGCGGCGGGCATCAGAGGCAGCGCGCCCTTCATGGCGCGCTTGAGGAGCATGCCGGTGATGAGCAGGCGGTTGATTTCGTTGGTGCCCTCAAAAATGCGGTTGATGCGGGAGTCGCGGTAGGCGCGGGCGGCCGGGTACTCTTCGTGGTAGCCGTAGCCGCCGAGAATCTGCACAAACTCATCCACGATGAAGTCGAGCGTTTCGCTGGCCGCGACTTTGTTGGTGGAGCACTCGATGGCGTACTCTTCGAGCGTCTTCAGGGTGTGCTGGGCGAGGTCGGCGGCGGCGGGGTC
>CAYTXK010000184.1:0-4864 GCA_964441645.1 uncultured Acidobacteriota bacterium | reverse complement strand
ACCCTGACTTACGCTGCCAGGGGGGAGGGGGGTACCTAACTTGGACGAGCTCGCCAAAGACCTTGCCGCCATCCACACCCGCTGGGGGCCAATCGAGGAGCGCGTCGAAGCCATCCGCGCCACTATCTACACAGCCTGCGCCGATCGGCTCCCGGGCGAGAGCCACAACCGCGCCAACGAGCGCCAGGCGGAAGAGTTCATCGCCTGGCTCAGGAAAGAATTCCCCGGTCGCACCTATGAAGTCGAGCGCACGGCGCGGGCCCCGAGCGAGCCAGCCTGGCAGCAGCGCTGGATGGAGGCGCGCCACCGGCACGACGCGCCCTGCGTAGTGATGGAACGGCAGCGGCTTTCGCGCTGGGCGCTGCGCACCACCCGCTGGAATTTTGTTTTCACCGTTCCGGGCGAGAGTCCGGAGGTCGTCTTGTTGGTCGCCCACTACGACACTTGGCGCGGCCCCGGCGCCGACGACAACACCACCGGCGAAGAAATCCTCAAGCAGTACCTGCTGGCCGACCTGCGCGCCGCCCAGCCTCCGCGGCTGACGCACGTCTATTTTCTCGCCGGCTCGGAAGAGTGCGGCCTGGTGGGTCTGTTTTCGCAGTTACTGCTGGCGGGCGCGCTGGTGACCGGCGTGCAAGCCATGCAGCAGGGCAACTGGTGGCTGCTGGCCCTCGCCCTGGCGCTCTCGCCTCTGGCCAGTTACCGCTTCGGCGTCTCCGGCTCGCGCGAGTACGTGCGCGCGCTCACCCCAGAAGAGTTGCGGCGGCTGCACGCCGTGGTTTCGGTGGACTCGGTGGGCGAAGGACAGATGTTCATCCCCCGCAGCACGCTGGGCGCCGACTTCATCCGTGCCCTCATCCCCTTCGGGGGCTACGACGCTTTCACCGATGTGCTCGAAGAAGGGGCGCACTTGCACGGTATCAAGTACAACAATTATCTCGCTGGCGGCACCACCGACCATCTCTCTTTTCTGGAAGTCAATAACGGTCTGTGGGTGCGCGCCCGCGAGCTTGCGCGCCGCACCCGTGCCTGGCTCACCGGGAGCGACTACCGCGCTCCGCGGCGCATTCCCGCCTCCGCGCTGGTAGCCATGCTGCCCGGCAAAGCCTCGCCGCTGGTTTTTGGCGGCAAGATTCATACGTCGAACGACGTCCCTGAGCGCGTCTATCCCAAGCCGCTCGGCGATGCCCTGCGCATTCTCGACTACGTCTTTCACATTTGCGAGGGCGCAGCGCGGGTGCGCGCCCCGCGCCGGCTGGAGGAATTCCACTACGCCCGCCTCTATGAGACCGCCGACGCCCGCGGCGCCCACAAGGAATACTGGCTGGTCTTCAAGGATGCGCTTGAGCCCAACCGACGCAATCTGAACGCCGTCTACCGCGCCGAGGGCGTGGTGGGCGAAGCGCGGCGCGAAGCCTCGCTCGAGCTCCGTGAGCCGCTTGCCTGGGGTGTGGATACCAACCTGCGCGAGGAAGTGAGCGAGCTCTGCCAGCGCCGCGGGCGCTTCTATCGTCGCGCCTGGCTCGATCGGCTGACGGTAAGCGACGCCGGGCGGCAGTTCAGCTACGCGCGCCGCCTGACGGCATGGAACCGGCTGCATCGTCTCGGGCTGCGCACGCTGGCCTGGAGCGAGCGGCAGCTCGGGCGCTTCAGCTTTCTCGGGGCCTTTGTGTTGGGCTACCTCATTGCCATCGCCACCAGCGCCGTGCTCAACTGGGGTTTTGCCCACTCCTTCACCTTTCAAACCTGGTTCTTCCGGTTTCCTTGGTTGACCATCCCCTTGATGCTGATCGTTCAAGTGGGCGCGCTGCTCTATTTGATGGTGCGGGCTATGCCGACCTGGATTGACAACAACTACCGACACGACAACCGCGCCGACAACATGGGCAGGCTGCGTCGCGTAAAGAGGGAAGCCACACCCTGAAGTTTTCTTATCGCTGCGTTGGCCGGCGGCCAAAAATAAATCCCAGCCGAAACAGTTCGGAGAGCCGCCGAATGGTGAAGTGAGCGCGTTCGCCGCGCTGCGTTGGCTGCAACCGCGCGAACTCGCCGCCCAGCCGCCGCACCGTCCACATCCGCAGTTGCCGCGCGGCGCGGATTTCGCTGTCCACGCGATCGCCCACCACCAGCACGCGGCGCGGGTTTGGTTCCCGTCGGAGCACGCGCCGCAGGTAGGCCAGCTTGCCGCGACCTCGCAGCAGGCCGGTGTAGAAAATGGCGTGCAGATAGTGCAGCCTATCAAGCCCCAGGGCGCGCATCTTGGCGCGCTGCACCTGCAGGTGTCCCGCCGTGAGGATGAAAAGCTCGACGCCCGCGCCGTGCAGGCGCCGCAACGTCGGCAGCGCTTCGGGAAACAATCGCAGACGGCCGACTGGCAAACCGAAGTAGGCGCGGTAGCCAACGCGCGCCAGCCTCGCCGCTGCGCGGGCGCGCAGCCCCAGGCGAGCGAGCAAGCGGCGGTCGAGGGTGTCGAGGTTGCGCTCCTGGTGAAAAAGATCGAGACGGGCGCGGTGCATCTGCTCGAGCGAGACGCTCCGGCCGAGCCGCTGCGCCAGTCCTGCGGCCAGCATTCGCCGGCAGGCGTAGCGGTGGGCGGCCAGCACGCGCTGGCGGTAGCAGTCGTAGAGCGTGTCGTCGAGGTCGAAGACGACAGTGGTGATGAGCCGCCGCGGCATTCAGTCCCGCCTGCGGCGGGACATCAAGGCCGTGTGGAGCAGAAAGGCCACGCCGAAGCCCACGAACCAGGCGTAGTCGAAGAGCGGCCGCAGCGGCGCGACCACCAGGCCGATGAGAGCCACGCCGATGCCGGCGAACAGCGCCGCCAGCGCTCTCCAATTGAAGCCGTGCGAGAATTCGTAGAAGCCGCCGCGCTGGTAGAGATCTTCGACGAGGATGATTTTCTTGCGCACCACAAAGTAGTCGGCGATCAGCACGCCGGCCACCGGCCCGAGGAAGCTCGAATAGCCGACCAGCCAGCCGAAGATAAAGCTGCCGTAGTTGGCCAGCAGTTTCCAGGGCTGCATCAGCAAGCCCAGCGCGCAGGTGATGAGCCCGCCCATCTTGAAGCTGATGGCGCGCGGATACAGATTGGAAAAATCGTTGGCCGGCGAAACTACGTTGGCGGTGACGTTGACGTTGAGCGTAGCCAGCAGCAGCCCCAGCATCGCCACCACCACCGCCAGCGGATGCTCCAGCCGGCTGAGCACCTCCACGGGATCCCAAATCGCCCGGCCGAAAATCACCACTGTGGCCGAGGTCACCGCCACGCCGACGAAGGAATAGAAGGTCATGGTGGTCGGCAGGGCGAGCGCCTGGCCCAGCATCTGCTCGCGCTGGCTTTTGGCAAAGCGGGTGAAGTCGGGAATGTTCAGCGCCACCGTGGACCAGAACGCCACCACGCCCGTGAGTGAGGGAATGAAGAAAGCGAAGAACTCGCTGAAGCTCTGGAACTTCGAGGGCGCCGCCAGCATGGGCCCGAAGCCGCCCGCCTTCTGTCGCGCCCAGAGCAGCAGCGCCAGGCCGATGATCAGCAAGAAAGGCGCGGTGATGCCGTGCAGGAAACGCACCGTGTCAATGCCGCGCACGATGACGTACACGTTGAGCAGCCAGAACAATCCGAAGCACAGGGGCACGCCGAAACGGAACCCGGCCCAGTCCGGGACGAGCGCCACCAACATGGCGTTGATGGCCTGGCCGCCAATCCAGGTTTGGATGCCGAACCAGCCGCAGGCGACCAGGGCCCGCAGCAGCGCAGGAATGTTCGCGCCCAGCACGCCGAAGGCCGAGCGGGCGAACACGGGGAAGGGAATTCCGTAGCGGGCGCCAGCGTGCGCGTTGAGCAGCATGGGAACGAGCACGATGAGGTTGCCGAGGAAAACGGTGAAAATGGCTTGCTTCCAATTCATGCCGCCGGCGATCATGCCGCTGGCCAGCATGTAGGTGGGAATGTTGACGCTCATCGCCACCCAGAGCGCGGCATAGTTGTAAGTGCCCCAGGTGCGGCGCTCGGGCGGGACGGCGGCCAGGTCTTTGTTCCACAGCCAGCTGCGCGGCGCGGCGGCTTCCGCGGCGAGCGTGGCGCCGGCTGCGTCGGCGGGTTCGCGGGTCCGGTTCACGACAGAAACACTCTTCGCCTTCCGAAGGACAGTGTCTTCTGGTTGTGCTCGTTGAGGCCCGGAAAAAGATTAGTAGATATTGGTTTCGCGCTTGCGCCCGGTGTAGTCCACGTAGACCACTTTCAGCTCGGTGTAGAACTCGATGGCGGTGGAGCCGGTTTCGCGCTCGCCGTGCCCGCTGGCTTTGAAGCCGCCGAAGGGCACGTGGGCTTCGCCGCCTACTGTGGGCGAATTGATGTGCACAATGCCAGCCTCGATGCCTTCCGCGAACTGGAAGACGCGGTTGGCGTCGGTGGTGAAAATCGAGGCTGCGAGCCCGTATTTCACGCCGCTCGCCACCGTGAGGGCTTCCTCGAAGTCTTTGACGCGGATGAGCGATAGCACCGGCCCGAAGATTTCCTCCTGCGCGATGCGTGCCTGGGGCCGCACGTGGTCGAAGATAGTCGGGGCGGTGAAGTAGCCGGCGTCGTAGGCGCCGCCGCGCATCCGCTCGCCCCCGCAGAGCAGCTTGCCCTCCTTCTTGCCGACTTCGAGGTACTCCTGCACCTTGTTGAACTGCGCTTCGTCCACCGAGGGGCCGACGTTAGTGTCGGGATCGGCGCCGTTGCCGACCTTGAGTTTCTTGGCGCGCTCGACCACCATCTGGGAGAAGCGGTCGGCGATGGCTTCGGTGACGATGACGCGGCTGGTGGCGGTGCAGCGCTGGCCGGTGGAGCCGAAGGCGCCCATCACCGTGCTGGACGCGGCCA
>CAYTXK010000183.1:3043-4877 GCA_964441645.1 uncultured Acidobacteriota bacterium | reverse complement strand
GTCGAAATCGTCACCCTGCTCATTCCCGGCTTCAACGATTCTGACGATGAAATGCGGCGTTTGACGGCGTTTCTCGCCGGCGTTTCGCCTGACATTCCCTGGCACGTCACCGCCTTCCACAAAGATTACAAAATGACCGACCCCGAGAACACTACGCCCGGGATGCTGCGGCGCGCGGCGGTAATCGGGCGGGAGGCGGGGCTGCGGTACATCTACGCCGGGAATCTCCCGGGCGAGGTGGGCGATCTCGAAAATACTCGCTGCCCGAGCTGCCACACGCTGCTCATCGAGCGTTACGGCTACTTGATTACCGGCTATCACCTGACGGCGAAAGGCTCGTGCGCGGCGTGCGGGGCGATGATTCCCGGGCGCTGGGATTCGGCTTTTCGCGGGCAAATCACCGCCTATCCTTTCCTGCCGCGCCTGCGCTCGAATCTGGTTTCTATTTTGTCGCAGCGGCAGTGAAGTCGCACGCGCCGCAATCAATGGAATGTGGAGAGAGCGATGAGGAATAGCTGTTCCCTTTGGGCGTTGTGTTTCTTCTTGGCTGCCGGCGTCCATGGACGTGCCAGCGAACCCAAAGACTGTCGCGGAGCTGACTTGGTGGTGCGCAACGCCAAAATCGTCACCATGGACGGCGCGCAGCGCATCGCCCAGGCGCTGGCGGTGCGCGACGGCAGAGTGGTGGCGGTGGGGAGCAATGAAGAAGTCGCCGCGTGCGCGGGCGAGCGCACCGAGACGCTCGACCTCGGCGGAAAAACCGTGCTGCCTGGTTTGATTGATGTCCACACCCACGCGCTCGATTGGGCCAAAAACATTGTCCGCAACGAGCTGGACCTGACTTATCCCAACGTGCAGACGGTCGCCGATGTGGCGCGCGTGGTGCGCGAGCGCGTGGCGGCGCGCGCTCCGGGAGAGTGGGTTACGGGCGTCGGCTGGTCGGATTCGCGGCTCGCCGAGCGGCGCTACATTACTCGCCACGACCTTGACGCTGTTTCGCCGCAGAATCCCGTTTATCTGCAGCACATCAGCGGGCACCTGGCCGTAGCCAACAGCGCGGCGCTCGCGCGCGCCGGCGTGACGCGCGAGACGCCCACGCCGGAAGGCGGCGTCATCGAGCACGACGCTGCGGGCGAGCCGACCGGCATCCTGAAAGACAACGCCATGGCGTTGGTGTGGCGCCTGCTGCCGGGCGATCCGCCTGACCTGGCGGTGCGCGCCGCCAAGCTGGTTTCCGAGGAAGCGCTCAAGGTCGGCCTGACGACCATCCACGACATCTCGCTCTCGCCGGCTGACATGAGCGGTTATCAGGAGGCGCGGCGGCGCGGCTGGCTGCGCGTGCGTGTACAGATGTCGCCGGTGGTGAGCAACGTGGCGGAGGCGGAGCAAGTGGCTGCTCAAGGGCTGCACACGGGCTTCGGCGACGACACGCTCAAGCTGGGCGCCGTCAAGATGTTCGCCGATGGCGGCATGGCGGCGCGCACGGTCGCCATCTATCCGCCGCCGGTGGAAAGCGAGCCGGAGAATTTCGGCCTGCTTATCTGGAGGAGCGAGGACATGCAGAAGGCACACCGGCTGCTGGCGGCGGGCGGCTGGCAACTGACCACGCACGCCATCGGCGACCGCGCCATTGACCAAGTGCTCGATTCCTACGCCGTCACCATGAAAGGGCTGGGGTTTACGGCCCCGCGGTTTCGCATCGTGCATTGCGGCGTGTCAACGCCCGCCATCCAGAAGCGGCTGCGCGAGTTGAACGTACTGGTGGACGGCGATCCGCCCTTTGCCTACTGGATTGGCAGTTGGTTTTTCCGCTACGGGCCGGAGCGGGTGCGCT
>CAYTXK010000183.1:2678-3008 GCA_964441645.1 uncultured Acidobacteriota bacterium | reverse complement strand
CATCGCCGGCGGCGGCTCCGACGTGCCGGTGACGCCCATCAGTCCCTGGTGGGGGATTTGGGCGGGCGTAGTGCGGCGCGAAATCAACACCGGAAAGATTCTCGCGCCCGAGGAGAGGCTGACGGTGCCCGAGGTGTTGACGCTCTATACGCGCAACGGGGCGTATATCGGTTTTGAAGAAGACCGCAAAGGCTCGCTCGAGCCGGGCAAGCTGGCCGATTTCATCGCGGTGGACCGCGACGTGCTCGCCGTCCCGCCCGACGAGCTGAAGGACGTGCAGGTCCTGATGACCTTTGTCGGCGGCGTGCTCGTCTACCGCAAGCCGTAAGT
>CAYTXK010000183.1:0-2668 GCA_964441645.1 uncultured Acidobacteriota bacterium | reverse complement strand
AGTAGGAGACCCTACTTGCCGCCGGGCACGGCGGCGATGTTTTCAATCAGCAGGGCGCGCGAGCCGCCTTTCTCAAAAACCTTTCCGCTGGCGACGACTTTTTGTCCGGCAAATTTCAGCAGGCGGTCGTTTTGCCCGGTGGCGGGCATGGACTCCGAGATGGGCCAGTAGAGCGTGCCATCGTCAGCCAGAATTACCAGCGGCGAACCCGCTTTGGCGCAGGCCAGCGCGCATTCTCTGCTGACCGGCTTTTTCAAGTCTTTGATGAAGGCGCAGGCGGAATCCAGGACGTAGCCCTTGATGCTCGCTGGTTTGCCCTCGGCGCGCGCCGGCCGCGCGGCCGACAGAAGGCAAACAATAACCGCGGCGACGACGAAGGCGAACTTTCGTCCGTTCATTTGCTGCCTCCTTGTCCAAGCTCGTTCTTGAAAACCTGGCCGTCCTTCATGACAAAGACCACGCGCTCCATAGAGTCGATGCGCTCGAGAGGATTGTCTCGCACGGCGATGATATCGGCAAGTTTTCCCGCTTCGATTGTCCCCACGCGGTCTTGCCAGCCGAGCAGCTCGGCGGCCTCCGTGGTGGCGGTGCGCAGCGCCTGGAGCGGCGTCATGCCGTTGGCGACGTAGGTGGCGAACTGGCGGCCGTTGTCGCCGTGGGGAATCACGCCGGCGTCGGTTCCGAAGGCGATGCGCACGCCCAGCTCGAGCGCGCGGCGAAAGACTTTCTTCTGCGCTTCTCCGGCAATCTCTTCTTTTTCGATGAACTCGTCGAGGTAGCCGCGGGCTTTGCTCTGCATAATGACTTGGTGGTCGTACATGTCGGGAACCAGAAAAGTGCCGGCGCGCTTCATCATCTGGAGGGCTTCGTCGTCGAGGAAGCTGCCGTGCTCGATGGAAGCCACGCCGGCGCGGATGGCGTCCTTGGCGCCCGCGGCGCTGTGAGCGTGAGCGGCGACTTTGAGGCCGGCGTGCGTCGCTTCTTCGACCGCGGCGCGCAGCTCGTCGTAGGTGAACTCCTGCGCGGCCGGCTGGCTGCCGGGCGTGAGCACGGCGCCGGTAGCCAGCACTTTGATGACGCCTACGCCGTGACGGATGATTTCGCGGACGCGCTCGCGCACCTGGTCGGGGCCGGTGGCCACCCCGAAGCGCAGCTCGCGGGGCAGCTCGATGTCAGCCGCAAAGCCGGTGAGGTCGCCGGCGCCGCCCGGGATGGTCACGTAAGCGCCGGCGGGCTGGAGGCGGGGGCCGGGGACGATGCCGTGCTCGATGGCGTCGCGCAAGGCAACGTCGACAAAGGCGCGGTAGGTGCCGAGGTCGCGCACGGAGGTGAATCCGGCCATCAATGTGGCGCGGGCGTTACGGATGCTGTCGAAGGCCATCTGCGCGGCGCTTTTCTTCAGCGGCTCGGCGGAGTCGTAGACGGAGGCATCGCCGACGAGATGGGTGTGCATGTCCATCAGCCCGGGCAGGCAGATCTCTTTCGAGAGGTCAATAAGTTCGGCGTTGGCGGGGGGCTGGGCAGAGCTCGCCGAGCTGAGGGAGGTGATGTGCTTGCCGGTTACGATAATTACCTGGTCGCGGAGCAGAGAACCGTCGCGCACGTCCACCAGTCCGCCGCAACGCAGGACGGTGACGCGCGGCGCCTGCACTTGTTTTTCTTCCAGCGCCGGTGCGAAGAGCGCCACCAGCAGCAGGAATAAAGAGAACGCTCCGCCTGTCGTCGTGCGTTGTCTCAGGGTCATCGGGCGGCGAGTGTAGCATAGAGTTAGAGATGCGAGCCGGGCGCCGGCGCAAATCGCGCGGGCTTCGTCACACTGCCTACAGGGGCAGGGGAGGATGGGGGGCCCGTATGGGCTTTACGGCGAAGGTTCTGGTCGTCCACCACGACGCGAAGATGGTGGAGATTTTGCGCAAGACCCTGGCAAAAATAAATATGGAGACGGTCTCGGTGTCCTCGGTGGAAGAGGCTTTGCCACTCATCAACCGGACTAAGTTTGACGCCGTGTTTCTGGAATGGTTTCCGCCGGAGATGGAGGGGCTGCGGCTGGCCGAGCAGATCCGCTGGTCCAAGACCAACTCCACCATCCCCATGATCATGCTGACGGCCAACACCGAACCCGACGCCTTGCGGCAGTGTTTTCGCGTGGGCATCAATTTTTTCCTGCAGGAGCCGGCTTCGGCCAGGCAAATCGAGCACCTGGTGGCCTCGGCGCGCGATTTGATGATGCAGGAGCGGGTGCGCTACCAGCGCGTGCCGCTGGCGGTGCCGCTGCATTGCCGCTGGAGTGTGCAGAGCTATGAGCAGAAGTGCACAGGCGAAACAGTCAACCTGAGCACCAGCGGCCTGCTGGCCAAGATGGACGTCATGCCCACGCCGGGCGGGTCGGTGGACTTGAAGTTTTCGCTTCCGCGCGAGCGGCAGGCGTTTACGGGCACGGGTTTTGTGGTGCGCTTCGCGCCCAACGGTGTGGTGGGGATGCGGTTTGTTAACCTCAGCGGCTCCCAACGCCAGCGACTCACGGCCTTCTCCAAGTCGGTCCTCGAAGGGTCGAGCGCTTCCGCTTAATCCCCAAGAGCTAACCCTCAGTGGTGAAAAGCAGGATGGGCTCATCCCGCGTGCGGCGAGATGAGCCCATTGGTTGCGGGGGCTGGATTTGAACCAGCGA
>CAYTXK010000182.1:0-4901 GCA_964441645.1 uncultured Acidobacteriota bacterium | reverse complement strand
AGCCCCGGGCGCGGAGAATTTTTGAGCCTTCCAGCGGGTGGTGGGGTGCCTCAGGATAGCGCTCGTAGTCGAAATCGTGCAGGAGCCCCACGACCGCCCACGTTTCTTCGTCCGCCCCCAGCTTGCGGGCGTAGGCGCGCATACAGGCTTCTACCGCCAGGGCGTGTTTCAGCAGGCTTTCGCCTGAGGTCCACTCACGAAGCAGTTCCCAAGCTTGATTTCGATTCAGCATAGGGTACTAGGCGAAGGTCCATAACCGTAATCCTACTGCTACCCCGGTAGGATAACACGTATCCTGCCCCCGGGCCAGCGAAGGCAGGTCCTAGTCAGTCTCATTATGGTAAGATGTTTATATTCAGTAACTTGAAGGGTACTATACGAATAGGACTATATTCCTATTGTCCTCCTGACATTCATACAGGAGACTAGGCCCCAAGCGGGTTCTTGGGGAACCCGAATCTAAGGTCTGTGAGAGGGTAGGGAAATGCGCCGTATACTAGTGTCGTTGCTGTTTGCATTGGTGCTTCTATGCAGCGTAGTAGGATTGCGGAACATCGTGGCGCAGCAGGGAGTAGGCAGCGCCCCGGTGATGGTGGCTGCGGGCAGTATGCCGCCGCCGCCGCCTCCGCCGCTCAAGAACTAGACCAGAAACGTAGCACGGCTGGTCTGGCCTGGGTGTATAATCTGGCTGCGCAAAGGGGCTAGACCGTGATCGGCAAGTACGACCTGGTCGTCGCCGCGCTCGGCGTGCTGTTCTCGCTGGGCACCGTAGGGGTGTGCCTGTGGCGACGTATCTTTTGGCGCTACTTTTTCGTCCAGCTCTACCTTCTCAGCTCCGCCCTGTTTACCGTCGGCCTTTACTACGTATACCGGGTAGAAGGCTACGAGTCCCTGACCTATTACTATTTTTATTACACGGGCGACGCCCTTTTTAACGTTTTCGGGTATTTGCTGATCGCCAGCTTCTTTGACCGCTTGCTGCGAGATTCCGCTTTTCAGCGATACATTCGGCCAACGCTGGTCCTGTTTTTCCTGGGGGTGGTGGCGGTGTCGGGACGCTTTATCTGGACCAGTGTCGACCGTTTGTACTCTCGCTTCGTTTTTGAGTTCCAGCAGAACATGTTCTTTGTGGGAGTGCTATTCACCTTCCTGCTGTGGATCTCGATGAATTATCTACGGGCCGAGAACCGCCGTTTTGTCCTGCTGGTCTCCGGGCTCGGGATCTATTTTTCGTCGCACGCGGCGAACTACGCCATGCAGTATCTGTTTCCTTCACAAGTGTTCCCCCGCTGGCCTATAATCTTATGGTCCTGTTGTGGTTGTACACCTTCTGGCAGGTCCGCGAAGGAGAGGCTGCTGTCGAGCCCTCGCGCGCCGACCTGCGAGAAGCTTTTGTGCTATCTCAAGCGGGACGAGAGTGAGGAGACGTGTCGGCCGCCTTTGTTAGTGTATCGATTCTGGCAATTTCGATGGCGATGCTGGTGTTGTGGCTGCGGTCAGCCAGCCAGTCTGTCCTTCGGCAGCGGTTTGAGCAAGACTACAGTGCCGAGGTGGCGGAAGCCAACCAGTTGGAATTCCTCGCCATCCAGCGGGCGCTTTCCAGCGGCCCCGGAGAGGTGGCTGACTACAGAGGCGTGCTGGCGGCGCTGGAGCGCGATTATCAAGCCCTCAGCTATCTGCTTCGCAATGCGGCCACGGTGCACGTGGGGCGCTATTCCGGCGCCGAGCGGTTGCTCATTTTCGACTTCCGTCTGCTGGCCCTTTCGGTGCGGCTCGCGCGCGTGCTGGGTTGGCGCAGCTGGCGTTCCAGTCTGATGGAGATGACCACCATCCTCCAGTACTTCGGCAACGTCGTGGGTCAGCGTCTGGCGACCTTTCCCAGCCGTCTCCCTTCACACTAAGACCACAATTTAGTTCCGGGCAGGTTCCTTGCCAGTTCCGCAGTGTCTTCCGAGAGGAGTGTTGCCCGAGGGCGGCGCGTCTCAGAGTGTGAGCTGCAGGTGGTCGGCAGCCGCCAAACAGAGGAAGCGCATGCCGCGCTCTTTCATGCGGGCCTGGCAGGCGGCGACGATGCGATCGAGGTCATCATCGTCGTGCATGGGGTCGTGGTGATATAGAGCCAGGCGCTTGACCCCGGCCTCCTGCGCGGCCTCCAGGGCGTCCACCCAGGTGCTGTGACCCCAGCCTCGCTTGGCCGGGTATTCCTCTTCCGTGTATTGGGCCTCGCGGATATAGAGGTCGGCGTTGCGGGCGAACTCGACTACCCCCCGCTCGAGGCGCCGGTTGTGCTCGTTGTCCCCTTGCAGGCGGCAGTGGTGTTCGTGGTCGGTCATGTAGACGACAGATTTGCCTCCCATCTCCAGGCGGAGCGCGATAGCCACGCCGGGGTGGTTCAAGAAGATATGGGAGATTTGCATCTCGCCAATGGTCACCGGACCTTCGAGCTCGACGAAACGCAATTCGGCCTGCATGTCGGATAGCTCGACCGGGAAATACGCCGCATCCATCTGGCCCGTAAATACCTTTTGCAAAGATTTGTCGGTCCCGTGGAGGCTATAGAGAGTAATGCGATTGTGGGGTCCGTAGGCCGGAAGGAAGAAGGGGAAACCTTGAATGTGGTCCCAATGGGTGTGGCTGATGAAAACGTGAAGATCGAGAGGGCGCCCGGAAAACTCCTTGCCTAAGGCCAATCCCATTTCTCGGGCCCCGCTGCCGGCGTCGAGCATGATGATGGTTTCTCCGGAGCGCACTTCCACGCAGGACGTGTTTCCCCCGTAGCGGGCCGTGGCCGGCCCGGGGGTCGGTATGGAGCCGCGCGTGCCCCAGAACTTCACCCACAAGAGGGCATCTTTTGTTCCCGCCAGCGCTTTGACCTTGGAGAGAAGTTCGGTGACCTCGAACGGCTTGATCAAGTAATCGGCCGCCCCCAGTTCTTTGGCTTTCTTCATGTCAGTGGCGTAGGCCTTGGAGGAGACCACGATGATGTGCACATCATTCAACGCGGGGTCGCTCCGGACCGCCTGACAGACGGAGAAGCCATGCATGCCCGGCATCATCAGGTCGAGGACGACCACGCGAGGCCGCTGAGCGCGGATCAGCTCCAAGCCGGTCTTGCCATCGGCCGCCGTGAGAACCTCGAAGCCGGCGTTGCGAAGAAGAGTCTCAGCAATCCGGCGGGCGTCGGGATCGTCGTCCACTACCAGCGCTTTGGGAGCGTTGTTCACTGGAGAGGTGATTTCGGCCGCTGGAGCCGTAGGGTAATCCATCGGTAAGTGTTTTCAACCAGCTTGGGGACGGCCTGGCGAGTTACAGCGCCGAGAGGGAGGAAAATCAAACGGCCGCCATGGGCAGACTGGCCTTCAAGGCTTGGAGGTCGGAGGCGAGCGCCTGTCCTGTGGGGTAACGTTCATTAGGGTTTCGAGCCAGGCACCGGGTGAGGATGTTGTCGAGCTCGACCGGGAGCGAGGGGTTAACCTGGCGGGCGGAGACTGGTTTCGCTTGCGACACTTTGAAAGCCACAACGGTGAGCGTGTCTCCGGCGAAGGGATTCTGGCCCGTCACCATCCAGTAGAGCACGGTGCCCAGAGAGAAAATGTCGCTGCGCGAATCTACGGCGGCGCCGCTGAATTGCTCGGGGGACATGAAGGCCGGAGTGCCGATGAGTTGCCCGGCGCGGGTCAAGTGGGTGCCGCCCAATTGCGCGATTCCGAAATCGAGGATTTTGGCCTTGCCATCGTTGGTGATGAGGATGTTGGCGGGCTTAATGTCGCGGTGGATAACGCCGCGGCGGTGGGCGTAGTCGAGGGCTTCGGCCACCTGGATGGAAATGCCCAGCGCGTCGGGGAGCTTCAAGACGGCACTGGCTTCCGACACGGTCTCGTTGCTCCCCATCCCCGCCATCTCGGGGGCGGCCACCAGTTTGTCGAGCGGCGTGCCCTCGACATACTCCATCAGCAGAAACGGCTGGCCGACCTCGTCTTCGCCGACGTCATGGATGGTGACGATGCCGGGATGGGACATCTGGCCGGCGGCCTGGGCCTCGCGGGTAAAGCGCTGCTTGTATTCCTGCAACACCTCGGTGGCCAGGTTAGCGGTGAGAATCACTTTGATGGCGACCGTGCGCCCGATTTGCGGGTCGCGGGCCTTGTAAACCGCTCCCATGGCTCCCCGCCCCAGCTCTTCGATGATCTCGAAGCGGCTGATGCGTTTCTTTCCATCGCCAGCATGGGTGGGGAGAGGGCCCGTGCCGACCGCGGCCGGCGCCGGCAATTCACCGATCAGAGTGGTATCGGTGGCCATCCCTGGCTCCGGCACCCACTCGTACACTTTGTAGCCGTCAACAACCTTGGTTAAGGGGCGGAAGCCGGATTTGTCGGTGATGTGGTTGAAGACCTCTTCGCTGATCCAGAGAGTATCGGGAGTGCCCTGCTTCTGGAGGTGGCCGGCAATGTCAATTACGCGGTCGGCCAAGCGCTCCAGGTTAGTGTCTTCGTAGATGGGCACTTCGCCCTCGTGGACACCGCTGCGGAACGGGGTGCGCAGGCGGTTGTAGGCGCTGTTGAAGTGGCCGAGGTTCCCCAGAAGGCGTTGAGCAGCTCCAATGGCCAGTTCTCGTTGCAGGAAACAAATCATCACGCCATCCGGCGTCCAAGCCTGTTTCCAGGCTCCGTATTGCTTGAAAATCTTCTTGAGGGTGTCTTCATAGGCGCGGAAGCTCACCGTAATATCGGTGGTTCCTTGTCCTTCTTTCATCTGGGTGGAGGAGACGAGGTCAATGGCGAGGAAAATGCAGTGCTTGCGGCGGGAGGACTTGAGGGCTTCTTCGATTTCCCGGTAGCGGGTCAGGAGTTCTTCGCGCGCTTCTTCGGAATCGGGAGCAATGGTGGCCAGGTCAATGGGGC
>CAYTXK010000181.1:0-4944 GCA_964441645.1 uncultured Acidobacteriota bacterium | reverse complement strand
GCACCGTGGGGTCGCGCTCCATCTCCTCCCACAGCCCGCGGCTGATGGCCTGCAGATAGGTCATCGTCGCCATTATCTGTCCGCCTGAATCAAAGCAGATCCCTCGCTGCGCTCGGGATGACAACGGGTGGCGCCGCGGGAGCTCGCTCGGTGGTTGCTCATCGTCGCCATGGTCGCTCAGCCTTTGGTTGCTCTGTCTTTCTGCGCCCACACGGCAAGAATCTTGATAACGGCATATAGGTTTAGGAAGAATCCGAGCCAAAACCAACGCCACTTCGGTAGTCCGAGGTCTACTGCGACGGAGTAGCAGAGAAGCCCCCATAAGGGCCCAAGAATGAAAACCCACAAGGTCACTTTCAAGACCAGCTCATCCACGTCAGACAAATCTATCTCCTCTGCTTCCTCTGCCTCATTTGCTTCCTCTGCATCTTCTCCTTCCTCTCCCTCACATGCCCCGGGTTAGCGCCCACGGCAACCTTCGGCTGAGCGGCGGGGACGAGCGCGGGCTCGCGGCCCTCGTACCACTCCGCCGGGACGTTGCGCGGCGGCTTCACGGAATCGGGCGAGCGCTTCCACATGGCGCGAATCTCATGGCAGCCGTCGCAATAAACCCCTTCGGCGGCGCGCTCGGGCGGGGGCAGGGGAGAGGCCTCGGCGGCCTCGAGCTCTTCCTTCAACTCACGGTCAATGCGCGCCAAGATTTCCTGCTTGTCCTTTTCCGTCCAGAATTTCTTTTCAGTCAGCACGCGCTCGAAGCGCACGATGGGGTCCTTGGCCTCCCACTCCTTCAGCATCCACTCGGGAACGTATTTTGCCGGGTCGTGCTGGGCGTGGCCTTTGCGGCGGAAAGTCTTGGCCTCGATGAGCGTCGGCCCCTCGCCGCGCCGCGCGCGCTCGACGGCTTCTCGGGTGATGCGGTAAACCTCGAGCACGTCGTTGCCGTCCACAATCACGCCCGGGATGCCGTACGCGCGCGCCTTCTCCGCAAAATCCGCGGCGGCGCTTTGCAGATAGATCGGCGTCGAGTAGGCCCACAGGTTGTTTTCGAGCACGAGCACGAAGGGCGCCTTCTGCACGGCGGCGAAGTTCATCCCTTCGTGGAAGACGCCGGTGGAGCTGCCGCCGTCGCCGATCCAGGTCAGCGTCACTTCGTTGCGGCCCAGGTAGCGCGCGCCGAGCGCGATGCCGGTCATCACCGGGATGAGGTCGCCGAGCATGGAGATGGGCGAGATGACGCGCCGCTCGTAGAGGTCGCCGAAGTGAGCCGTGCCATCCTTGCCGCCGGTGGGCGAGTCGGACTTGGCCATGTATTGCATCATGATGTCGCGGGGACGAAAGCCCTTCACCACGACCGCGCCCACGTTGCGAATCATGGGCGCGATCCAGTCGCGCTTTTCGAGCGCGTAGGCGGTGCCGATGGAGATAGCTTCCTGCCCGAGGGAGCTGTAGAGCCCGCCGACAATTTTGTTTTGCCGGAAGAGATTGGTCAGCACCTCTTCCAGCTTGCGGTTGAGCTGCATCCAGTAATACAGCTCAAGATGCTGCGGCTTGCTGAGCCCCAACCCAGGCCTCCCAAGTGTCCGGCGCCAGCGGCGTCATGGTGCGGCCGAAGACTTCGCCAAACTGTTTGATCACGGCGGCTTTGACTTCCTTCATCAAGTCCGAGGCGCTTTGCTTCGTCCCCCGGAGCTGCTCCACGGAGGTTATCCCTTTGTCGCGGATGCCGCAGGGGACGATGAGATCGAAATGGCTCAAGTCGGTGGTGACGTTCAAGGCGAAGCCGTGCGAGGTCACCCAGCGCGAAACATGGATGCCGATGGCGGCCAGCTTTCTCTCGCCCACCCACACGCCAGTATAGAGCTGCCGCTTTTCTGTAGCAGCGGGCCGGCGTTCTGCCGCCAAGCCGAGTTCGCTGGCGGCGCGAATCAGCGCTTCCTCCAGCGAGCGCACGTACCAGACTACGTCTTTGCGCAGGCCCCCCAGGTCGAGAATGGGGTAGCCGACCAACTGCCCGGGCCCGTGATAGGTGACGTCGCCGCCGCGGTCCGTTTCGTGCACATCCACCCCGCGTCGCCTCAGCTCCGGCTCGGGCCAGCACAGATGTTCGCGCCGCGCGTTGCGTCCCAAGGTGATGACGTGCGGATGCTCGCCCAGCAAGAGCAAATCGGGAACCGAACCCGCCTGGTGGGCGGCGACCAGCTCCTTCTGCCAGGCCCAAACGCGCCCGTAGGCTTCAACGCCCCAGTCTATCACTCCGCAAATTTGTCTCTCCGTTGCCATGCTCGCTCAGATGTTGACCGTCAGCCCGCGCACGGCGTTGACGCCGTCGGCCATCGCTTCCCACAGCGTCGGGTGGGCGTGCACCATGGCCATCAAGTCGTCCACCGTAGCCTCGAGTTGCAGCGCCACCGTGGCCTCGGCAATGATTTCGGTCGCCTGAGGCCCGATGATGTGCACGCCGAGGATCTCGCCGTACTTCTCCTCCGCCACTACTTTCACAAAACCCCCGTGCGCGCCCAGAATCGAAGCCTTGGAGTTCCCCAGAAAGGGAAACTTGCCCACCTTGACCTTGTAGCCTTTCTCTTTGGCTTGCGCTTCGCTCAGCCCGATGGACCCGATCTGCGGCTCGCAGAAAGTCACCATGGGGATGCGGTCGCGCCGCACCGGCACCGCCGGCTTGCCGGCCATCCGCGCCACTGCCACCAGTCCTTGCCAGGCGGCGGCGTGCGCCAGCCAGGGCATCCCGGCGACGATGTCGCCGATGGCGTACAGCCCCGCCTCGGCCGTCTCCATCCACTCGTTGGTGTGCAGGTAGCCGCGCTCCACCTTGGCTTTGGTTTTCTCCAGCCCGATGCCTTCCGTCAGCGGCCGTCGCCCCACCGCTACCAGCACCGTCTCGGCGGTGAGCTCCGTTTGCTTGCCGTCTTTCGAGTAGGTGAGCGTGACCCCTTTGGGCGTGACTTTGGCCGACTCGAACTTGGCGCCGGTTTCCGACTTGATGCCGCGCTGCTTGAAGTGCTTCGCCAGTTCCGCGGAAACTTCTTCGTCTTCGTTGGGGACCAGCCGCGGCAGCATTTCGAGAACGGTCACCTCAGTCCCGAACGTGTGGTAAATGGAAGCGAACTCCACCCCCACCGCGCCCGCCCCGATGACAATCATCGATTTCGGGATCTGCTTCAGCTCCATCACCGAGACGTTGGTCAGCACGCGCTCGCCGTCTTCCGTCAAGCCGGGGAGCAGGCGGGCATCGGAGCCGGTGGCCAGGATGATGTTCTTCGCCTTCACTTCCTGCTTTTTCCCCTTGCTCTCCACTTCGATTTTTCCGCCGCCCGCGAGGCGCCCGAAGCCGGTGAGGGTCTCCACTTTGTTTTTCTTCATCAGCATCGCCAAGCCCTGGGCGTGCTTGCGCACTACGTCGCGCTTGCGCTCGATCATCCGCGGCCAATCGAGCTTGACGCCGCTGACCTTGATGCCGAATTCGTCCGCCCGCTGGATGTAGTCGTAAATCTCCGCCTGGAAGAGCAGGGCCTTGGTGGGAATACAGCCTACGTGCAGGCAGGTGCCCCCGAATTTATCGTCCTTTTCGATGACGGCCGTCTTCAGGCCGTACTTGGCGGCGCGAAAGGCCGCCGTGTAGCCGCCCGGCCCGCTGCCGATGATTGCCACGTCGAAGTCGCCGTTTGCCACCGTCTCACCTCCGTGATGCGTTCCAGGGTCGGCTTGGTTCCGGGGGAATGCTTGACTCTAGCAGTACAGCGGCAGCGCGGCAAGTCAGGCAGCGGCGCCGTGGCACCTCTCAGATTTCTTTCTCAGATCTCAAGAACTCTCTTAGTTTTCTCTTACTTATCGGGGTCAAAGAGTACGCTGTAACTTTATACTTGAATTTCCTTTGAAGGTCTTCTCCAGTAATAACATACAGTGCGCTTTCTCCTTTGTCGTTAAACTTCACGATGTACAGATAGAAACTCTTTGGACTTCTGTTCAAACACTCGACTTCAGAAGGATACAAGCTTTGCCAAGTATAAGTTCTCCAGCTTTCGCTAACTCCTTTTACTTCAATCATTCGGCCGCCTGATTCTACGTCATAACCCACACCACGCTTACTGACGTTTACAGGATTACGTCCCTCTGTTCTCTCGTAGTCTTCTACGATCTCTATAGCTCTTTGCGAAATTGATTTATTTCCCATGACGCTTCTTAGACCGACGCCGCTTAGGCGGCGGCGCCGTGGCACTTCTTGTGCTTCTTGCCCGAGCCGCAGGGGCAGGGCTCGTTGCGCCCCACTTTGGCAGCGGCGCGCATCGGCTGGGCGCGGGCCGGCTCGCCGCCGCCCACGAAGCGCAGCTCGGACTCCTGGCGCTGCCGCCGCCGGGCGAACATCTGCTCTTCCTCGCTCGCCTGCTGCGCCACCGGCTTCATCAAGAAGAGATAGCGCAGGGTTTCCGAGTCCACGCGGTCCAGCATCTCTTCGAACAGGTTGAACGACTCGCGCTTGTATTCGACCAGCATGGTCAGCAAGAGGTCTTTCCACTGCGTGTCGATGATTTGCAGCCGGAGGATGCGCTCCAGCCGCCGCACCTGCTCGGCCCCCAGTTGCTGTTCCTTCGCTTCGTAGAGGGCTTGCACGCGCTCGAGAAGCTTTTCTTCCAGTTCTTCGAACGACAGGGCCCCCGGGTCGAGGCCGTCCTGTTTGAGGTCGAGGCCGAACTGCCGCCAGAGGTCTTGCCGCAGCCCGTCGAGGTTCCACTTGTCCGGATGAACATTCTTGGGGCACTGCGTGGCCAGGATGTGCGCGGCAAAGTCGGCCGCCATGGAGAGGACTTCTTCCCGCAGGTCGGCGCCTTCAAGAATCGCCCGGCGCATGCCGTAGATGGCCAGGCGCTGCTTGTTCATCACGTCGTCGTATTCGAGCAGGTGTTTGCGGGCTTCGAAGTTCTGCGCCTC
>CAYTXK010000180.1:0-4961 GCA_964441645.1 uncultured Acidobacteriota bacterium | reverse complement strand
TTCCGCAAAGGCAGCCGCAAAGGCCAGGGTGATCACCGCCACGATGACCACGAACGCCTGTAACAGCAGAAAAGACTCGTTGCGCGTTTCCCGTGCAAAGGGGCCGAAACCGTGGAACGTGCCCCACACCGCGATCACCGACATCAGGAAAACCGCGCTGGCCGCGGCGCGCTGGCCGAATCGGAAGGCGGCCCAAACCAGGAAAGGAATGCAAAGGTACTCTAAGGGATAGTGCTGGGACGCCACAACGTAATCGAGAAATATCAAGTAACAGACAAACAGCAGGGCCTCCACCAAGAACAGACCCTCGATAAATTGCGCCGTGTTCCAGCGCAGATCGTACTTTGAACTCCAAAGGATCAGCAGCGGAGCAATCACCGCCGCCCCCGCCGCATCTCCCAGCCACCACGTGAACCAGATCGACCAGTAGTCGCTCCAAGGGGCCAAACCCCCCAGAGCCAGGCTCGTCACCCCTAGACTGGCGCTGATGGCGGTGCTCAGCAGGCAGGCAAGAAGCGCGAACAGGAGGGTATTTTCTGCGCGCTCGAAACAATTCCGGCCGCTGGCGAACCGGTTCACAAGCCACGCGGCCGCCACGGCTTCCAGGGTGTTTCCCAGCGAGATTCCCAGCGACGCCGCCACTGCGCCCGACGTCGTCACGTTCACCAGACGGGCGCCCACCAGAACTCCCGGCCAGACACGCGGGCCCAGAACCAGCAGCGCCGCGATGGCTATTCCTGTAGGCGGCCAGACTGGCGACGCGCTGGGGTGCACAAAGGCCAAACTCAGCCCAACTCTGCCAGCCACGAAATAGACCGCAGCCAGAAGGCCGACCGCCGCCAGATTCTCCTTCTTGGGCAAGGCTAGTTCCTCTCTCCGGGAACTCTTCAACCATGAACGCCACATGACTAATACTGCGGGGACGCCTAGAATCGCACCGCGACAATCTCCCCGGGCGGTTCTCGACTGGAGTCACCCCTCCTTCGTTCAGCGGTGTGCGTTGTCGAAAAGAAAGTTTAGGAGGCTTATCGGTAAATCACAAGTTGTATTCAGGGCGCGGGAACTGCCAGAACCTAACCCTTCCGGAGCCTTCCACCGTCGACCTGACGCCTCTGCGGTTCTACTCCTTGCCTGTGACCAGGGTGGGAGCTTAAGTCCCTCCCTATAGCGTTAAGAGCCGAATTTCTTATTGACAGGTGTTGGGCTCATTGCTAGCTTGTGCCCAAACAAGGGTGGCTTCGCGTCCCAACAGTACAAATTCACGGTGCATACGCACACGTCCGATCTCGTCCTCCGCTTGTACGATGCGAGGCGGAGCCGGGGAGCTTCCTCGAACGGAGGAACGTCATGAAGATAAGTTCAATCATCGCCTCGGGCTGCATTCTCATCCTGCTGGTCGGGGTGCCCGCACGATCGCAAGAGCCACACCGCCGCAGCAACGAGCGTGCGCCTTTGACGGCTGAGCCCGTAGCCGCCACCGACGGCGACATCGCTGCCCCGGCAGCGGCCGCCGAAGCCAGCGTCCTTCGACTGCTGCGCTTCAACGGCGCGGTCAAGAACAAGCGGAGCGAGCCGCGCACCAGCGCCGTCGGCATCACCTTTGCGCTCTACGCCGACCGGGAAGGCGGGACGCCGCTCTGGCTGGAGACGCAGAACGTTGAGCTTGATGCCCAGGGCCGCTATAGCCTTCTGCTCGGCGCCGCCACCCGCGAGGGCCTGCCGCTGGAGATTTTCTCCTCCGGCGAAGCCCGCTGGCTCGGCATCCAGGTCCAGGGCGAAGAAGAGCAGGCCCGCATCCTGCTGGTTAGCGTGCCCTATGCGCTCAAAGCTGCCGACGCCGACCGTCTCGGCGGCCGCCCCGCCTCCGACTTCGCCCTCGCCTCGTCCGACCCAACCTTCACAGGCCCCGGCTCCCAGTCCGCTCCGCCTGGCGGCGGTGGCGGAAGCTCCCTCAAGGGCTCCGGCACTGCCAATTTCATCAGCCGCTGGTCCGCCTCCGACATACTGGCGAACTCCCTCATCTTCCAGACGCCCGACAACAAGATCGGCATCGACACTGTCGTACCCGCCGAGAAACTCCACGTCGCCGGCAACGTAATGGCGAATATCTTCTTCGGCAGCGGCTCAGGTCTCACCCAGCTCAACCCGGCTAACCTCACGGCGGGCACCGCCGGCATCAACATCTCCGGCAACGCCGCCAACGCCGACCTCCTCGACAACCTTGATTCCACTCAGTTCGCCCGCCTCGACGTCAGTAACCTCTTCGCCGCCGATCAGACCATCCCCAATCTCTTTGTCGGCAACGTCAACTCCACCGGCATCCTCTCGGCTCCCAGCGTCGTCGCCAGCACAGGCAGTATGGACAACTTGACCATCAACACCGAACTCGTGGCCCTCTCCCTCAGCGGCACCAGCGGCCGCTTCACCGACACCCTGGGGGTGGGGCCGGTGCCGTTCGTCTTCTCGCCACTGGTAGTAACCCGGGCCGGATATAACTATCCTCCGGTGAGCGAAGGGGACAGTCTGGTGGAAGTCCGCTCGGCAGGCAGCGGGTCGCTGAACGCCTACCTGAACGTCCCCATGGGTCTGGGCGGGCACGGCACCTGGGCCTTCGCGCTCAACGGCGCTCCAGCCGGAGGTCTGCGCTTTTTCGAAACACCGCAAAGGATCTCTTTCATGGCTCCTGACACGGCGGCAGACGTCGAAGCCTTCACGGTGACACCCGCCGGCAACGTCGGCATCGGGACCACGACTCCATTCAGTCCACTTACTATTTCTCGTCCACAAAACGCTACTGCATTTTCCCTAATTATTGACGAAGGCGGCGGCTCCATTAACGACCCATTTTTTAATGGACTAGCCGTTACACAGGGTGGCGGTGCAGTGTTGGGAAGTTTCAAGGTTGTTTATCATGGCGACGGCCATACCGATTTGAGTTTAAGTACCCGCTTGGATCCGGATGCGTTCTACATAAAAGACGGCGGCAATGTCGGCATCGGGACACCAACTCCAGTCAGCAAGCTGGAGGTAGCAGGAACCGTCACCGCCACCGCCTTCGTCGGCAACGCCTCCGGGCTGACCGCGGGCTCCGCCAACGACCTAAGCTGCGCCAGTTGTGTATCGACCGGCGAATTGAACTTCGACCCGGCCACGCAGGTCGAACTCGATGCCGAGACCGCGGCCCGCCAGCAGGGTGACGCCGACACGCTGAGCTCCGCCAACCTGTACACGGACAGCTCGGTGGCCGCCGAAGCCACCGCTCGCATGGCCGCCGACACCGCCCTGCAGGTTGACATCAACGGCAAGGTCTCCAAGAGCGGCGACACCATGAGCGGCACCCTCACCCTGCCAGCCAACGGCCTCGTGGCCGGCACCAACCAACTGGTGCTCAGTGGCGGCAAGGTCGGCATCGGGACCCCGTCCCCGGACAGCACGCTGTCCGTGGTTGGCACGGCCAACTTCACCGATAACGTCAGGATGGTCAACCCCGGCGTGAATTTTTTCACGTCCGATGCCGGTCTGTTCATCGCCCACGATGGAAACCAGTTTGGCTGGGCCTCTCCGGCTCTCGAAATTTCGAGAAACGGCAATTTTAATCCGGCCGACATTATCGTCAATGTGTACAAGGGAGGGCCAACTCCAATTCTAACCGTCACGGGATTGCCGGGGGTTGGCATCCACACCCTCACGCCATCGAACCCCCTGTCGGTCGTCGGCAACGCCGACTTCAGCGGAAACGTCGGCATCGGGACACCGACTCCAGCCGCCAAGTTGCAAGTTGCGGGCGGGGATGCCTACGTTTCCACCGCGGGAAGCGGGATTATCGTGAAGAGCCCTGACGGAACGCAATGCGCGCGCATCGGCATTGACAATGCAGGCGTCCTCTCGGTCACGGCTCTCGCCTGCCCGTAAGGGCACATTGACCCAAAGCCGCCGCACCGCAAGGCAATCTTTTGCCGACCGGAAACTTAGAGGCGGGCCACACCCAGCCTGAACCCGGCCCGCTCGGGGTAGAGCAGCTCCTGAAAGCGCGGGTCATCTTCCAGCAGCTTGAAATCCGGATCGTTTCGGGCGTGGTAGCGGTTTTCCGGGCGCAGCTTGATCGCCTGCGCCAGGTATTCCAGCGCGTCCTCGGCCTCCCCCGTCAGCGCCGCCACCGACGCCAGCGCGTAGCACACGTACTCGACTTTGGGCGCCTTCTTGCGCGCCTTTTCCAGATGCGCGCGCGCTTCCTCGTAGTTGCCGAGGTTGATTTGCGAAACCGCGTAATGGTAGTGGTCCTCGAAGCTCCGCAGAGGCACCGGCGCCGCTCGCCTCAGCCGCTGCTCGCAGATGGTGATGTGCACCCGCGCCCGCTCCGCCAGCTCTCGGCTCGGCCCCGCCAACACTTTCGCGAAGGCTTCCTTCGCCCGCCGGTAGCTCCGCTGGTTGAAGAGCCGCACCGCCCCCTCGTACACACGCATCGCCTGCACAAAGCGCGGGTCGAGTTTGACGGGCTTTAACGGCGTTGGACGCCGAGCCCTCACCACGCTCCCCCGCCGGCTTCCCCGCCCCCGCGCTCGCACGCGGTGCCGCCGCGCCTTCGGGGCACGTCGCCCTGCCCGACGCCGGTGGACCCGGCCCGGCCGCGCCTTTGCTCTGCGCTTCAATTTCTTCTTCGCCATGTTTGCAGAAACCAAAATCTTTATAGCAGACAATCAGTTAGCGGTCAATCAATCCGCTGCCTCGCGCCGCCGCCCTATGCCGCAAAGTGTCAACTAGAACGACATTTCTCGACCTCTCTCAACCTATTGAATATTAACATCTTGTAGGGCTCCAAAATCCGGTTGTAGCCTTTTCATTGCGTTGAACCCACAAAACTCCGGACCTGGCAATAACGTACTGCTGGGCATGATTCAGTTGCTTCACTCCGGGTCGCTATGCTATATGTTGCCACGCTAGGTGTCTGAAAACAGGGGAAA
>CAYTXK010000179.1:0-4988 GCA_964441645.1 uncultured Acidobacteriota bacterium | reverse complement strand
GGAATGGGGTTCCAGGCCGGGTCCACAGTCAAGGTGGTCGCGTCATTGGCGGTGATGGCCCGGGAGTGGCCAAAACCCCGCCCCGAGACAATCTCCACCACCTGACCGATGTGCGCGTCCGGAACCAACGACAAACTGGAATTGGCCACCGTGGTGCCCGTGGCCACTTCCACCGGGGTCCGGGGCACCGCCTGCGACAGATTTGTGGCTACGGAATGAAACAAGGCCAGCCGCCCGTCGCCACTCAACGCCGACCCATTGTTCAGTGAGTTGGCCGCGTTCCCCGAGGAGTCCACGCTGACGCGCTCGGTCGAGTCCGCGGCGATTTGGTGGACAAAGGCATCCGGTGTGGCGTTGGTGTCCTCTTCCTCGAAGCGGCTGCCGCTGTCGAAGAGAACCGCACTACCGTCGGGGCTGACGCGCGGGTGCAGGCTGTCCACCACGCTCTGACGCAGCAGGCGGAAGGCGCTGGTGGCGTCCGGCACGGGATCCCAGGCCGGGTCAATAGTAAAGGTGGTGGCGGTATTGGCTGTGATCCTGCGTCGTTGGCCCGCCCCGGTTCCGCTGAGAATCTCCAGAAGCCGATTGAAGTGCTCGTTGTCCACCATGGTGAAGGTCGAGTTGCCCAGGGTGGTACCGGTAAAGATATCCGGCAGGAAGTTCGTCCGCGCCACCACCCGGAACACACTGGTGGCATCGGGGACGGTCGTAAAGGCGGGGGTGACCGTCAGCGTGGTGGAGTCGTTGTTAATCGCCTGGCGGAACTGTCCCAGCCCCGTTCCGCCCACAATTTGCACCTCTTCGCCAATATGGGCGCCTGCGACCAGGCTCAGTCCTGAGTTGCCGACATGGGTGGCGTCAAAAATGTCAGCCGGCGTCGGAGGCACGGAGACAGTGAGATTGGTTTGCGCCACCACCCGGAAAAAGTCCGTGACATTGGGTTCCTCATCCCAGGGCGAGTCTACCGTGAGTGTGGTGGCATCGTTGTCCACGATAGAACGGATCTGACCCGCATGGGGGCCTTCGATGATTTGCACCTTCCGGCCGACGTGTTCGTCGTCGGTCATGGTCAAAGAACTGTTCCCGATGGTGGTCGGACTGTTGATAATGACCTGGGTACGGCCTACGCGCAGCGAGACGGGCCCCTGCACCAGGCTGGCGCGGCGCGTGCGCACCACACTCAAGGCGCCGCCGGTGAAGCTGAGTTCAGTGACAAAAATATCTCCCGTGCCGTCGGTATCGGCCGCATCCAAGTTGGTGGCGTTGGTTTGGTAGGCCACCACCAGGCCGTTGGCGCTGAGGGAGGGGAGCTGGCTGAGGCTGTTCGACGTGCTCTGGGTGCCGTCGGTGGCCACATTGGCCCGCACGGTGCTAACCGGAACTGGAGGACAGCCGTTGACATCCACCGCGGTGACGAAAACATCGCGCCCGGCGTTGGTGTCGTTGCTGATCTCGAAGACGCTGGTGGCATCGGGCGCCGGGTCCCAGGCCGGGTCGACAGTTACCGTGGTGGCCGTATTGGCGGTAATCCGCCGCCGCTGTCCTGTGCCGGTGCCTCCTACGATGACGGCCAACTGGTCGATGTGCGCGTCCGTCGTCAGGGACAGAGTCGAACTGCCGATGGTGGTGCTGCTGAAAAGGTCGGCCGTGGTCGCCGCCACCACCACCGAAAGGCTCACGGCTTCGGAAACGTAGGCGACGAAGAGCGTGTTAAAGCTGATATTGACAGAGCTGATGGCAGGACTGAAGCTCTGGCCGCCCACCGCTTGGCCTCCGCCGCCCGGAACGCTCACCCGTACGGTGTTCTGACAGACGCGGTCGCGGACGAAGACGTCGGCAAAGTTATTGGTGTCGCCGGCCACCAGAGTGTCAGCGAAGGAGGTAAAGGCCACGAAGCGGCCGTCTCCGCTCACCGCCGGAGTCCCGGAGTCGCCGTTGGCCTGGCTTCCGTCATTAGCCACGCTGACACGTTCCACCAAGCAGGCCCCGGGATTGTTGACCGGGTCGCAGGTCGCGCCCACCGCCATGGTGTAATCCCTGGTGCCCGTCTGGCCAAGGTCATCCGTAACCCGCACGGTGAAAGTGAAAGTGCCGGCGGCCGTGGGCGTACCGCTGAGGGCGCCGGTGCTGCTGTCAATGGTGACACCGCCCGGCAAGCTGCCCGCCGAGATACTCCAGGTAATCGGCGCCTGCCCGGCGATGGCCAGCAGCTGGTTCGAGTAGGCCAGGCCGACCACGCCATCGGGGACGAAGAGGTTCAAGATCCGCGGTGGATCGGGCGTCGGAGGCGGGGTGGTTCCACCGCCCCCGCAGCCGAAAAGGCTTGTCCCCCCCAGAACCAGGAGTGGCAGAAGGACCCCAAGAATCAGGCGGGAGCTCAGGGGTTGAGGCCGCACCCTTTCAGATAATGATGAAAACAGGCTCACGGAAATCTTCACTCAGCTCCCAACGAAGGCAAAGCGAAATACTCTAGCGCAGGGGCTGCGTTTTGGTCTATGGAAAAGCTATCCCCCGGCCCAGAACGTTGGATGCCGCCAACTGCCTGGCGCGGTGCCCACCGTCCTCGGGAATCCGGTTGACAGCCGAGTGGCTGTTCGGAGTATAGTCGCGGAGCCGGCGCATCTAATTTTCCAGGGGGGCGGAAGGAGACGGCTCCTTCCGGCGAGACGGACCAGGGGAGAGAACAGGCCTTGAGTCAGCTTCGCTCACCGCGTTTCTACTCCGCTCTTGCCCTCTTGCTGATTCTTTGCGCGCTGCCGTCAGAGGCGCAGCGCGGCGGGATGGTCCTCCCGCAAAACTTGGCCGAGCTGGTCGAAGAGGCCGACACCATCGTCCTCGGGCGCGTGCTCAACGCCCGCAGCGAAAAACACCCCGAGTTCCAGAACCTCAATACCGTCGTCGTCACCCTCCAGGTCAGCGAGACCTGGAAAGGGTCAGCCGGCGCCACGCTCACTTTCCGCCAGTATGTCTGGGATTTTCGCGACGCCCTGACGGCGCTGGGCTACCGCAAGGGGCAGGAAGTTCTCTTGCTGCTCACCCGGCCCAGCGAGTACGGCCTCTCCAGCACCGCCGGCCTTCAGCAGGGGCGCTTCCGGATCCTGCGCGACCCGCAGGGCAATCGCCAGGCGGTCAACGGCTTTGACAACCGCGGCTTGTTCCGCGAGTTTGCTTCCCAGATGCGACAAAAGGGAGTGGTCTTGACCCCGCGGGCCGCCGGGCTGGTCCAACGACACCAGCGCGGGCCGGTGGCGCTCGATGAGCTCAAGAGCCTCGTCCGCCAGCTCGTCGGACAAAGCTGACTATGCCGAGACCTACGAGACCTAACGGGCGGCGCTTCCTTTTCCTGTTCGTGCTCACTGCCGTTTTGGCAGCCGCTCTGGCCTGGCTGCGTCCCGCCTATGCGGGAGGCCCGCTAATCGTCGGCAGCAGCACCACGGGGTTCATCGACGCTGCGCCCTTTGTCTGGGACATGACCTCGGGGGAGATTCCCTACCGCACCGACGGCCCCACGTTGGCCACAGCCCTCGCGCTCGGCAATCAGACCAAGGCGCAGGCCGATGCCCGCGTGGTGGCCATGTTTCAAGTCTGGGAAAACGTCTCCACTGCTACCATCGGCTTTGACCGCTTCGGGAACCTCAAGTCTGTTGGCACCAGCTTTACGGATGGCGATGTCACCACCGTGGCGGAATACAACGCCGTGATCGGGAACTGTGGCGACGAACGGCTGGTCGCCGGCACCCAAAGCCCCATCATCTACGACCAGACCGGCAGCCTGTTTACCGCGCTGGGCGAGTCTTCCAGCGTCATCGGCTTTGCCGCCCCCTGCGGCGTAGCTCCTGTGGGGGGCGTCAACCGGATTGTGGGCGGCCTGGCGGCCCTGAACGGGAAATTTATTGACGGCAATCCGGTGTTCGAATTGACCTCGGATGAATTCAACCAGGCCTTTACCCACGAATTCGGGCACTTCGCCGGTCTGGATCATTCCCAAATCAACCTGAATGTGCTCAGCCAGGGCACGGGGAGCTGCAACATCGATGACACGGCTGGCCTGCCGTTGATGTTCCCCATCCTGCACTGCCAGGCCCGCGTCTCGAGCCTTTTGCCCCCTCTGGCGCCCGACGACATCGCCTGGATTTCGTTCCTCTACCCCGATGCGACGTTTAATACCACCTTCGGCCGAATCAATGGCCGCATCTTCTTTTCCGACGGTGCCGGCGGGACGCAGCTCCAGGGCGCCAACGTCATCGCGCGCCAGGTGGATGATCCGGCCACCCTAACCATCGACGAGTCGCGCCGCAACGCCGTCTCGGCGGTCTCCGGCTACCTGTTCACCGGCAACCCCGGCCAGTCGGTCACCTGCATCGGCGCGGCGTGCACGAATGTGGGCGGCGATCCTTTTGGCTCGCGTAACCCGAGCCTCATCGGTTTTTATGAGATTCCCGCCACTCCAGCGACCGGCGGCTACACGGTCGAGATTGAATCTATTGACCCGGGGTTCGTGGAAGGCTCGCGCGTGGGGCCTATGCTTACTCAGATTCCCTTGCCGGGTCCGCCGGAATTCTTTGACGGGGCTGAGTCCGCCACCGACAACCCCGCCGATTCCACCCCGGTTACGGTGACGGCCGGCGCCGGCGTTCCCGACATCGACATCATTGTCAACGGCACGCCGGACCGCTTCGATATCTTCGAGAGCGCCCGCTTGTGGCTGCCCGAGCCCCAGCCCGTTTGGCTGCGGGAGAGATGGCCGGAAGCGTTTCTGGTGACAGGATGAACGCTCACCTCGAGCGTCGTGCTGACCGGGCGAGTCTTTCAGCCGTCGTGGCGGTCGCACTGCTCACACTCTTCCTGCAGGCGTGCGGCGGCGGGGGAGGCGGCGGGGGCGGTGGGCCTACGGTCCTGACCATCACCACCACAGTGGTCGCGGACGGGGTTACCGGCGTCGCCTACAACCAGACGGTCCAAGCGACAGGCGGCACCGGAGCGCGCAC
>CAYTXK010000178.1:0-5001 GCA_964441645.1 uncultured Acidobacteriota bacterium | reverse complement strand
TTTCCTGGAGCTCTTCCTTGGCCTCGTCCACCCCGGCGACATCTTTGAAGGTGACTTTCTTCTGGCTGGAACTGGCCAGCTTGGCACGGCTCTTGCCGAAGCTGAGGGCTTTGTTGCCGCCGATTTGCATCTGGCGCATGAAGAAAATCCAGAAGCCCACGATCAGCAAGAGCGGCAGCAGGTTGACGCCCCAGGCGAGGAGCGAAGGGCCACTGGCGTCCTCGACCTTGATCTCCACACCCTGGGTGCGCAGCGTCTTGTAAATCTCCGGGTATTCGGGCGGAATGTAAGTCCGGAAGCGGGTGTTGTCTTTGTAGACACCTTTCACCTGGCTGCCGCGTATTTCCACCTTCCAGACCTGGCCGGCCTCCACCTTGTTCATGAACTCGGTGAAGTTCAATTCTTTCTCGTCCCGACCCATGCTGGGGCCGACCATCTTCACCAGGAAGAGGACGGCGAGGATCAGCACCGCCCAGAACAACATGTTGCGCAGCGTCGCGTTCACCCGAGGTCTCCCTTGTCCCTGCCCGTGCGGGCCTTACTTCTTTCGAACCTTCTCCTTCGCCTTCTTGGCCGCCGGGCGCCGGCCTTCCGCCTCGCGCGCCACACAGCCGATGAAGGGCAAATTGCTGTGCAGCCCGTTCCACGATAGGCCGTAGCCCACCACAATTTCATTAGATGCAAGGCGAAACAGAGAGTAGTCTGGTTCCAAGAAAACCTTGCGCTCCACGGGCTTGTCCACGCACACCACGGTCTTGACCACGCGCGGCTGGTGCAGCCCGATGCGCCGCAACAGGAAATCGGTGGTGATACCCGATTGCAGCACCCCTTCCACCACCAGCACGTTGGCGCCGGCCGCGGCGACTTCCGGGGTATAGAAAATTTCCTTGCGCTCTTTGCCGGTGTTGGGGTCGACGATGTCCTGGATTTCGGCGCGAATGAAGTGGGCGCGCACCGGAACGTCCAAGGCGCGGACCAGGTCGGCGACAAATACGTAGGCGTTATCGAGCACACCCACGACATCGAGCGTGCGGCCGGCGAAATCCTTACTGACCTGGCGGCCGACTTCGCGCACCCGCTTGGCGATCGCCTCCGGCGGGTAGAGTACGCTTAGCCCCTTCACTCCTCAGCCCTCTCTTCAATCACCAGCGCCATCCGACTCTCCGGCAGGAGCCCATAACCTGCCGCCACCCCAAAGCGCGGCACCCAGACAATTTCCCCGCCGCTTAGCACCACCGGCCAGCGGAACCGCTCCGCCCGGGCCACGCGTTCCTGCTGGAAAAGCGTCTTCAGCTTCTTCCGGCGGGCAGCCCCGACCGGCTGGAAACGGTCACCCGGCAGCCAGGAACGCACCAGCAGCGGGAAGGGCGTGCGCGCGGCATCGGCCGCTCCCGTGCGGTCATTATAGCTGCTTTCCAATTGCTCGACGCCAACTAATTTGAAGTGGAGCGCGGGTCCGTCGGGGAGGCGCACCCAGCCCGGTTGATCCACTTGCAGCCGGTAGCTCGGCGGAGCCGAGGTTTCCCGGCTGCGCCCGCTGGGAGCACGGCGGAAAATGAGGGTTCCAAACCGCCGCTCGACCCCGACGCCCGGAAGCTCCACCCGCTGGCCGCTGTGGCCGGCCTCGACCAGACGCAAGACACTCTCCACATGCGTCTGGGTGAGGCGGCGGAGGTCGCCGCGCACGGCCGCCAGGGTACGCCGCACCAAGCGTCGCGCTACTGCCCGTTGGGCTTCGCGCATCTGCCGGGCCGGGAGCCTTGCCAGCGCCGCTAGCGGCGTTTCCAGCGCGGCCACGGCCAGCTCGAACTCTTCGCCGCGTTGGTTCACGAGTTGCCGGAATTGCTCTTCAATAACCGCCGACCAGAAACTTTCTTCCTCCCGCGCTTGTTCGGCCAGCCGGGCCAGATGCTCCAGGGCCGCGGGTCCCGCCAGGCGCGTAAGCTGTGGGAGGAGCTCGAAGCGAAGGCGGCTGCGCAGTCGGCTACGATCGAAGTTGGAGGTGTCTTCCCGCCAGGGCTGCTCTCGCTCGCTCAAGTAGGTGCGCAAGTCGGCGCGGGGAATGCCAAGCAAAGGCCGGACGAGCGAGCCGCGCGTGGCGCCCGCCGGGTGTTCCACGACTGGATAAATGCCTGCGAGGCCGCGCGTGCCGGCGCCACGCACGAGGCGCGCCAGCAGCGTCTCCGCCTGGTCGTCGAGTGTGTGGGCCAGAGCCACAACGTCGGCCGCGCCCTCGGTGAGCAGCGAAGCGAAAAACTCCAGCCGCGCCTGGCGGCCGGCTTCTTCGAGGTTGGCGCGTTCCTTTTTGGCGCGGGCGGCCACGTCTTCGCGGCGCGCCCGAAACTCGAGCTCCAGCTGCGCCGCGAGGCGGGCGACAAAACCTTCGTCAGCATCAGCCTCAGCGCCGCGCAACTGGTGGTTCAGATGGACGACGAGCAGGCGCAGGCCCAGCGAGTGTTTGAGCTCGTCCAGCAGGCGCAGCAGGGCTACCGAGTCGGCGCCGCCCGAACAGGCCACCGCCACCCGCATCCCCGGCGCGAGCAACTCCCGGCGCCGAATCGCTTGCTGCACCTTGTTTGCCAGTTCGCTCATTCCTACTCCAGCCGAAATGGTAGCACAGCCGCTGCCGGGCTGCGGGCCTGGGGACGGGCGGTGTGACCACCGTCCTTGCTTTTTTCTAAGGCCGCAGCCCACAATCCCAGCGCATTCCCTATTCCATGCCTATTTCAACCTGCGGCCGGAAGAAAAAGCCGCCTGTGGTATTCATCCCGGAGGAATACGTCTCTCAGTGAGATTGGAAGACTGGCACGATATTATTGACGACCTGCGCGCCGCCCTCGAGGCAACCTGACGGGAGGCGAAAGGAGGACACAATGCTCAAGGAATTCAAAGAATTTGCTCTGCGGGGAAACATGCTGGACATGGCGGTGGGAATTATCCTCGGCGCCGCCTTCGGCAACATCGTCAGCTCGCTGGTGAACGATCTCCTGATGCCGCCGCTCGGCCTGCTGCTGGGCCGGGTGGATTTCGCCAACCTTTTCCTCAGCCTCTCCGGCCAGCCCTACGCCAGCCTGGCCGAAGCCCGCGCCGCCGGAGCCGCCACCCTCAACTACGGCCTGTTTGTAAACACGGTGATGCATTTTGTGATCGTGGCCTTTGCCGTTTTCCTGCTCGTGCGGCAAATCAACCGGCTGCGGCGCCGCACGGAAGGGCCGCCGCCCGCGCCCTCGACGCGCGAATGCCCCTTCTGCCTTTCCCACATTCCGGTCAAAGCCCTGCGGTGCGCGCATTGCACCTCGGAGCTGAAAGCCGCCTGACGGAGGAGGCGTTGAGGTATTCCCCGTCCCGTCGAGCTGTTTACCTGGGCAGGCCCGCCGGGGAAGCCCTAGCGCCTTATTTTTTCATGAAGTCTTCGGGCTCGACTCCCAGGGCGTCGGCCAGGCGAGCGTAGTAGTTGAAGAAGCCGATGATGTGGGTGGCGGTGAGAATTTCTTCATCCGTCCAGCCGGCAGCGCGCAAGGCGTCAAGGGTCTCGGGCGTCACGCTCAGCGGCTCACGCGTCACCTGGACAGCAAAGTCGAGCAGCGCCCGGGTCTTGGGGTCGAGCGGCGCCTGGCGGTAGTCATGCTTCACGTGCTCGGCCAGCTTTTCGTCTTTCGAAACGACACGGAGATCCTCCCCGTGGGCTTCCGTTCAATAGAAGCAGTTGAGCTCGCGCGCCGTCACCGTAGCCAGCATCTCGCGCACCGGGCGCGGCAGCGGTCCCGGCTCGAGCATCAGGGTCATATAGAGGCGGAGGGAAGCGTCGAGCGCCCGCGGGTTGAGACTCGAGAGGCGGACGATGTTGTAGACGCGGCCGGCGCGTTTGATAGCGGCGTCGTAGTGCTGCTTCAGCTCGCCGGTCGCCTCCCCCGGCGCAATGGTGCGGATGTAAGCCATGGGTGTCTGCTCCTTTCTTCGCAACCTTCACGCTATGCTAGAATGGGTTTACTGTGAAGCGAAAGAAGGAATCGAGCCAGCCTTTTACCGCTGTCATCCAGAAGCGCGGCCGCTGGTACGTCGCCTATGTTGAAGAAATCCCCGGGGTCAACACACAAGGGCGCACGCTTGCGGAAGCGCGCCGCAACCTGAAGGAGGCGCTCCGCCTGGTCCTGCGCACCAATCGCGACCTCGCTGCCCAGCAGCTCCGCGGCCAGCCGGTCCTCCGAGAGCCGGTGGCTGTCTAAAGACTTCCCATTCCCACCTCCCTTGAGAACCCGCGGCCCTTTTTCGGCATAGTGACCACGTGAAGCGCAGAGACTTACTCGCCCACTTGCATCGGCACGGGCGCCTTCTGCTGCGGGAGGGCGCTCGCCATTCGATCTTCTATGATCCACAGACCAACAGAACCTCGAGCATTCCGCGCCACCGCGAGGTCAACGATTTCTTGGCGCGAAAAATCTGTCGTGACCTTGGGATTCCCGAGCCGCGTTAACGGGTTCCCTTTACACAGCCTGGGGACGGCAGTATAGTGGGCGCGGGTTTTTCGGCGGCAAACATCAACAACGGCGTCTAACGGCGTCACAAGGACACAACCATGGCATTGATTTCCCTGGCAATTCTGGGCGTGCTGATCGTGGTGGTCGTCGGCATGTACAACAGCCTGGTGCGGCTGCGGGTGCAGACGGATAACGCCTGGGCCGACATCGACGTCCAGCTCAAGCGGCGCTACGACCTCATCCCCAACCTGGTGGAGACCGTCAAGGGCTACGCCGGGCACGAGCGGCAGACGCTGGAGGCAGTGATTAACGCCCGCAACCGCGCCATGGGCGCGCAAGGCCCCGCCGAAAAGGGGCAAGCGGAAGGGATGCTGGCCTCGGCGCTGCGGCAACTCTTTGCTCTGGCCGAGGCCTACCCGCAACTGCGGGCGGTGGAGAGCTTCACCCAGCTCCAGAACACGCTCAACCAGATCGAGGAGGCGGTGCAGAACGCGCGCCGCTACTACAACGCCGTGGTGCGCGA
>CAYTXK010000177.1:0-5038 GCA_964441645.1 uncultured Acidobacteriota bacterium | reverse complement strand
TACACCCAGTTCGCCCCCTACGTGGACCGCACCGACTACGTGGCCGCGATCTCGAACGGCCTGGGCTACTGCGAAGCGGTGGAGAAGTTGCTGGGGGCCGAAGTCCCGCCGCGGGCCCGCTGGGTGCGCGTCATCCTCACCGAGCTCCAGCGCCTTGCCAGCCACTTGCTCTGGCTCGGCACCCATGCGCTCGACATCGGCGCCATCACCCCGCTCTTCTATACCTTCCGCGAGCGCGAAGAGATCCTGAAAATCTTTGAAAAGTACTGCGGGGCCCGCCTTACCACCCACGCCTTCCGCATCGGCGGCCTGCAGTACGAGACCTACGGCGGCTTCGAAGAAGACGTTAAGCGCTTCACCAAGGAATTCGATAAGCGCATCACCGAGTACGGAGAGCTGCTCACCGAAAACCGCATCTGGGTCGAGCGCACCCGCAACATCGGCGTCCTCACCCGCGAAGACGCCATTGACATGGGCGCCACCGGCCCTGTGCTCCGCGGCTCCGGCATTCGCTGGGACATCCGCAAGGCCTTTCCCTACGAGGCCTACGACCAATTCGAGTTCGACATCCCCGTCGGCGAGCGCGGCGATACCTACGATCGCTACCTGGTGCGTTTGGAGGAAATGCGGCAATCGCGGCGCATCATCCTTCAGGCGATCGACACCATTCCCGAGGGCCCCATCATGGCGCGCCTCGGCAAGGTCATCAAGCCGCCCCCCGGCGAGGTCTATCATTCCATCGAGGCCCCCAAGGGCGAGCTGGGGTATTACATCGTCAGCGACGGCACCATCCAGCCCACGCGGCTGCGCATCCGGCCGCCCTCCTTCGTGAACTTGCAGATGCTTGACAAAATGGTGCGTGGCCACCTGGTTGCCGACGTGGTCGCCATCATCGGCACCATTGATATTGTCTTGGGAGAAGTGGACCGCTAACTCCACCGCGAGGTCAGCGACAACCGGGCGATGACTGCTCTCATGGAAGCGGCGGGGCCCTACTGGTTCTACATCGCCGCTTTGATTCGCATTGTGGTGGTTTTCCTCGGCCTTTCCTTGCTCGTGGCCTACCTGGTGTATGCCGAGCGCAAAATCCTGGCCCACATGCAGGTTCGCCTGGGTCCCATGCGCGTCGGCCCCCACGGCCTGCTGCAGCCCATCGCCGACGGTCTGAAGCTCTTGCTCAAGGAAGACATCATCCCCGCCGGCGCCGACCGCGCCCTCTTCTGGCTGGCGCCCGTCATCAGCGTGATTGCCGCTTTCACCGGCTTCGCCCTGGTTCCCTTCGGTCCCAATTTTGCCGTTACCGATGTCAACGTCGGCCTGCTGTTTCTCATCGGAATCTCCTCCCTGGGAATCCTGGGAATTATCCTGGGTGGGTGGGCTTCGAACAGCCACTACCCCTTGCTGGGCGCCTTGCGCTCCAGCGCCCAGTTAGTCAGCTACGAAGTGGCACTGGGGTTCTCGCTGGTGAGCGGGCTTCTGCTGGCCGGCAGTCTCAGCATGCAGAAAATTGTCGAGGCCCAGGACGAGCAGGGAATCTGGTTTGTGTTCTTGCAGCCGGTGGCCTTTTTGATTCTTCTGGTGGCCGCCATCGCCGAGACCAATCGCAACCCCTTTGACCTCCCCGAAGCCGAATCGGAGCTGGTGGGCGGCTTCCATACCGAGTACAGCGGTTTCCGCTTCTCGCTCTATTTTCTGGCCGAATACGCCGCCATGGTGCTGGTCAGCTCCGTCGCCGTGACTCTGTTTCTGGGCGGCTGGCTGCGGCCCTTTGCCGATGTGCCCGTACTCGACACCCTGACCTTCATGGCGCCGCTGCTACTCTTCGGCTGGGCCGCGTTTTGGTGTGTTCAGCACGCGCGGCGCCTTCCCGCCGACCTGGAGTGGCGCTGGCAGCGCCTGCTGCTGTGGCTCTTGGCGGCCGGAGCGGCCTTCCTCGTCTTGGTTCTGTTGGTTCCCTCCGTGCCCGGCCTGCCCGGTCCCTTCCCGTTTCTGACCGCCCTGCAAGGGCCTTTTTGGTTCATGGTGAAGGTCTGCGCACTTCTCTACACTTTCATCTGGTTTCGCGGCACTTTTCCCCGCTACCGCTTCGACCAATTGATGAGCCTGGGCTGGCAGTTTCTGATTCCGCTCTCCATCGTCAACATCATCTTCTGCGGCCTGGGGATTGTCGTGAGCCAGAAGCTGGGGTGGGGCTACTGGGCCAGCATGTGGCTGGCGACCGCCGCTACCGCCGGGGTGGCCGTCCCCCTGGCCCGTTGGCGGGGAATGAGAACGGAATGAGCTTTTATCAAGCCACCTTCTTCGTCTTGGCTCTGGCGGCCGTGGCCTCCGCGGTGATGGTGATTACCCAGCGCAACCCCGTCCACAGCGCCATTTACTTGATTCTCACCCTGCTCTCCGTGGCCCTGATTTATCTCCAGCTCCAGGCCGAGTTCGTGGCTGCCGTGCAGATTATTCTCTACATCGGCGGCATCATGGTGCTGTTCATTTTTGTCATCATGCTGGTTCGGCTGGATGTCACCGCCCGCCAGGCGCCCTACAACCAGCAGTGGCTCGTGGCCAGCGTCGCTACCGGCCTTTTGCTGCTGGAGTTGGCGGCGGTGATTTACATGGGGGGCCGCACCGCCCCGCTGCCCCAGGCGCCTGCGGGAGCCTTGCAGCCTAATACCGAGCAGATTGGTCTGGCGTTGTTTCAAAACTACTTGCTGCCCTTCGAGATTGCCTCGGTTCTGCTCTTGGTGGCGATGGTAGGAGCGGTGCTCATGGCGCAGAAGAGGTAACCCGGCGATGGTCCCCACCTGGCACTACTTGATGCTGGCGGCGGCGCTCTTCACCATCGGTGTCATCGGCGTCCTCACCCGCCGCAATATCATCATCATCCTGATGTCGCTCGAGCTGATCCTGAATGCGGTCAACATCAACTTGATTGCCTTCTCCCGCCAGCTCGGAAATGTGACCGGGCAGATTTTTGCCATCTTTGTCATCACCGTGGCCGTGGCCGAGGCCGCCGTCGGCCTGGGGATTTTGATCGCTTTGTTTCGCAACCACGAGACCGTGAACGCGGACGAAATCGACCTCTTGAAAGGCTGAGGTTTGCATATGGGTTTGACGGCGTTTGACGGCGTTTGGCTCATCCCGCTGCTGCCCGCCGCCAGCGCTTTCTTGATGCTGCTCGTCGGCCGCCGCCTCAGCCGCGCTGTGGTGAGCTGGCTCTGCTGCGGGACCGTCGGCGCTTCCTTTCTGCTGTCCTTGGACATCTTCGCCAAGCTCGTGGCCCTGCCGGCCGAAGAGCGTTTCCGCGAAGTGGTCCTCTTCACCTGGATCCCTGCGCTTCCCTTTCAGACTGCCGCCGGCCCGGGGGTCTTTGAGGCCGCCTGGGGCTACCTCATCGACCCGCTCTCTACGGTGATGATTCTCGTGGTCAGCGGCGTCGGCTTCCTCATCCACGTCTACTCGGTCGGCTATATGGCCCACGAGGGCGGCTACTACCGCTTCTTCGGCTACCTGAACCTTTTTATGTTCATGATGCTCACCCTCGTCCTGGCCAACAACTTCCTCTTGCTGTTCGTCGGCTGGGAGGGTGTGGGGCTTTGCTCCTACTTGCTCATTGGCTTTTGGTTCAAGAAGAAGAGCGCCGCCAATGCCGGCAAGAAGGCCTTTATCGTCAACCGCGTCGGCGACGCCGGCTTTGTGCTCGGCATTTTGCTGGTGGCCACCACCTTCGGCACGCTGAATTTCCTGGCCGTCAACGCCAAGCTGGCGGCCGGCCCCGGCAGCATCGACACCAGCGTCCTCACCCTCATCACTCTGCTGCTCTTTATGGGCGCCACCGGCAAGTCGGCGCAAATCCCGCTCTATGTGTGGCTTCCCGACGCCATGGAAGGCCCCACCCCCGTTAGCGCCCTCATTCACGCCGCTACCATGGTCACCGCCGGCGTCTATATGGTGTCCCGCGCCAACGCCCTCTTCCAACTCGCCCCTGACACTCTCCTAACCATGGCGGTAATCGGTGCCAGTACGTCCATATTCGCCGCTTCCATCGGGCTCGTCCAAAACGACATCAAGCGCGTCCTCGCCTATTCCACCATCAGCCAGCTCGGCTATATGTTCTTGGCCTGCGGGATGGGCGCGTTTGCGGCCGGTATTTTCCATCTTTACACGCACGCCTTCTTCAAGGCGCTGCTCTTCCTGGGCTCGGGCGCCGTCATCCACGCCCTGAGCGGCGAGCAGGACATCCGCAAAATGGGCGGCCTTTGGTCCAAGCTGCCGGCGACGGGAAAGACCTTCGCCATCGGGGCCATCGCCATTGCCGGCCTCCCCCCCCTGGCTGGCTTCTTCAGCAAAGACGAAATCCTCTGGCGAACATTTTCTAACACCCTCGAATCCGCTCCGTTCTTTCCGTTATTCCTCTGGGCTCTCGCCACCCTCACCGCCCTAATGACGGCCTTTTACATGTTTCGGCTGGTCTTCATGACCTTTTTCGGAGACTCGCGTGTCGACCCGCACGTGGCACACCACATCCACGAAGCTCCTTCCACAATGACCGTCCCGCTGTGGATTCTAGCCGGGCTGTCCTGCGTCGGAGGTTTCGTCGGTATCCCTGCGGTTTTGGGGGAGGGCTTAGGAATTCCGAATTTCTTCGAGCATTTTCTCGAGCCGGTCTTCAAGCCCATCGCGCACGCGTCAGCCGCCCCGCATTCGGGCGCGCTCGAAGTGGGATTGATGCTGCTCTCCGTGGGCGTCGCGGGCGCGGGAATCTGGCTCGCTTATCAGTTCTATTTGAAGAAGCCCGAGATTCCTGAACGACTGGCGCGCGACTTCCGCGGGCTGCACAGCCTGGTCTATAACAAGTATTACGTGGACGAGCTCTACGACCGCGTTTTCGTCGAAGGACCGGTGCTGGGCAAAGGACTGGGCCGAGAATTCGCCCGCTTCGACTTGAAGGTCATTGACGGCATCGGCGTCGACGGCTCCGCCTGGCTGACGCGCTTTACCTCTGAGCTCTCTAGCTGGTGGGACACGTGGATTGTGGACGGCT
>CAYTXK010000176.1:0-5064 GCA_964441645.1 uncultured Acidobacteriota bacterium | reverse complement strand
CCTGCACGCACCCGCCCAGCACCGCGCCCACCACCAGCCAGAGCGTCCCCGGCAAATAGCCGAACTGCGCAGCCAGCGTCGGCCCGATGAGCGGACCGGGGCCGGCGATGGCGGCAAAGTGGTGGCCCATCAGCACCCACTTGTTGGTGGGCACAAAGTCGCGGCCGTCGTCGTTGCGCTCGGCGGGCGTAGCACGGGTTTCATCGAGCGCGAGAACGCGCGCGGCGATGAAGGCGCTGTAGAAGCGGTAAGCCACCAGGTAGGTACAGGCGGCGGCCACGATGAACCAGGTGGCGTTGAGGGGCTCGTCGCGCTCCAGCGCAATGGCGGCCAGCGCCCCCGCGCCGGCCAGGGAGACGGCCAGCCAGAGAATGGTTTTCAGAAGTTTGGGCACAGCACTCGGCCTAAAAATAGCAGCGGGGTTTGTGGAGTGTCAACGCGCGCAGCCGCCGCGCCGCGCAGCGCTCTAAAAGAAAGGGCAGGTGGCGCCCCTGTGGGCACCGCCTGCCCTCAACCCCGGGAACGACGTTCCCGACCCTACTTCACGGGCCGGTTCACGATCAGCTCAACCGTGCCGAGCTGCGACGTCCCGGCCGTGGTCGTGCCGGTGATGACAATGTCGAACACAAACGGCTGAGTCGACGTCCGGTGCTCGCTGCAACCGCCGAGTGGCAGCAGCGAGAGAACCAGCAGAGCGACCGCCATCACCAGCGCCACTCTCTTCCGCCCGCCGCGCGCCAGGCTGAGGCCGACGAGCGCCAGGCCGGGCAGTCCGAGCCAGAAGGCGTAAAGCGGCGTCTGCTCCTGACGGTCGTTGCCCTTCTGGAGCGAGGCAAACAACGCGTCCGTGTTCACATCCAGCCTCGAGCTGGCCAAGCCCCCGGCGGGGGTGACCGGGTTGGGCGTGAAGGTGCAAACCAGCAGCGGGGTGACGTTGGTGCAGGCCAGGGTGACGTCCCCGGCAGGGGGGTTGGCCCCGCCGCCGTCAACCGTGATCTCATACGTCGCCGTCTCCCCCGGCTCCACCGTTTGGCTGCTCGGCGAGCCGCTGACAGTAAATTCTTCGACGATGGGCCCGCAGGTTGCCACGCCCGCGCCCACGAACGCCAGGCCCTTGGCCTGGTGACCCAGAAAATCGATGATCTGTGTGGGCGCGCCCGCCGGCGTAACGGTGAACAACGGCCCGTCCCCGTGATTCTGCTTCCAGTAGAAGAGGTTTTCTGATTGCGAGAAGGTAATCGCTTGCGCTTCTTCGTCCGTCAGCGGCGTGGTGATGGGGATGTCGCTAATTCCAATCCCGGCCGGGTTCACCGACTCGAAAATGCCGCCCGTGTTGGTTATGGGATCGTAGTCCCCGCTGCCAGAATCCCCGTTGCCGGCGGCGTGATACAGCCGGCTATCGTTGGGATTAAAGCCCAAGGCCTCGCCGCCGTCGCCGCGCCGGAAGCCCATTATGTAGGTCGGCGCAGCAGTGGCTTTGTTAATTTGAAAAAGCGCCGACTCCAAGTTCGCCCCTGCCCCCGTGACGCCGAAGAGGTTGCCCGCCGTATCAAACGCCAGGCCGGCAAAAGAGTCGCCTAGGTCACCGATGTCAGTAGCCACCCCGGTTCCGGGGATAATCGTCACCAGCCGGCGGACGCCAACATCGGTTCTCACGATGGCATAGAGAGTTCCGTTGGTCGGATCGGTGGCCAGGCCGTTGCCGAAAAACACGGTCTGACCCGCCAGGGTGATGGTGACGCTAGTAACCGTGGAGGCATCGGCGGGATTGATGGTGCGCAATTGGTCGTCGCCGGAAGTAATCGAGTGCAGCGTAGCTCCCACAAACGCCAATCCCTTGGTAAAGGGGCCGATAGGTCCGATCAGCGTGGGAGCTCCCGCTGCCGTCACGCGGTAGAGCAAGCCGTTTGTTCCTTCCACCCAGAGGAAAGCGTTGGCGGCTGCCGAAAAGGTCAGAGCTCGGGTCTCACCGGCAGTCAGCGCCGAGCCGGCGATGGGGATGTCGGTGAGAGGCCGGGCCGCCGCATCAAAGCTTTCGAAAATCACGCCGTCATCATCAGCCTGGACATAGTCCCCAACGTGGCCACTGGCGTGGAACATTCGCCCCGTCGCGGCATTGAAGGCAATAGTCTCGCCGTCGTCGCCCCGCCCCAGCCCAAAGAGGTAGGTGGCCGCACCGGTGGTGGTGTTGAGAGTGAAGAACGATTCTCGTGGATTGCCGCCGTCGCCACTGACAGCATAGAGCGTACCCGTGCAGTCAAAAGCCAGGCCCGCCATGCCGAGCCTCGGGGGCGAGATGACGCCGATGACCGTGGCCACGCCGGTGGTCGATACCGCACCCGTGGCTGGGTCAGTGGTGGTGTCGAGCGTGGCCAGCGTGCGATCCCTCGCAGAGGCATGGCTGGTCAAGCGCAACAATACATACACGGTCCCCGATCCCGGGTCCATCGCCAGCCCGGTAGCGTCGGTCACGGTGTCGGCCGCCACAGTGATAGCTATACTGCTCAGAGTGGCGCCCGTGGCCGGGTCGACCGTGCGCACTTGGTCGTCATTTGTCGCCACAGAGAACAAGGTGCCCACCGGCTGCGCCTGCGCCGGCGCGGTGCCCCACGAAGCCAGCAAGACTACGGCCAGACCGAACCCCAGCGCGCGCGCCCCAAAAGCGCGCGAATAAACCAGCGACACCAACATCCTTAGCGTGGATGCCATGCGTAACTCTCCTTGAGTTCTGGCGACAGCAGAACTCCCCCGATTCTTGCCTGCCTGCGGCAGGCTGGCTTGGACTTCCCCCGTGTCGCGCGGAGTATCCCGCCAGGCGTGCCCCGAGTCAACAAGAAAAATTCTTCGCTACTTGTCACGACCGCCGGCGGCGTCCCCGGCGGCGGTTTCTTCGCCGCTGTCCTCCCGAGCGTCCTGCCCGAGGCCGGGCACGAGGAGCACAGCGAGGGTGCTGCTACTGAGATTATGGAGGAATCTCGGCTCTTAACTGCTTTATTTCCTGAGGCTTTCCTCATCGCACCCCCTCCGGGGGGATACTCATCTGGCTCATTTCACGGCACTTGCCGGGTGAGATTTTTCCGGATTCTCGGCTGCGGATTGGTGTGGCTGCTGGGCTGAGCACGAGAACGGAAAAAGCAGATCCCTCACCGCCATGGCAAGCTAGGGTTCGGGGCGACACGAACGACCTCCGATCCTAGGTTGCACAGTTGGCGGCGGGAAGTCTAAGGGTTTTGCGGTTTTTGCGGTTTTTGCGGAAGAAAATTTTTAGTGGGTTTGTTTTCAGAGGGTTAGAGAGGGGTAAGAATTACCCCCAAGGGGCTGAAGGTGGAAGCAAAGGGAGCAGAGGACGCGGCGGAGAAAAAAATAGATTCCTCGCCCCGAATGGCTGCCAAGACTGCCTTTCGGGGCTCCCTTCGACTCCGCTCAGGGCAGGCGGAATGACAACGCTGTTTGCAGACGGCGTCGAACTCAGAGGAAGGCGGGCAGGCGTTGTGCGCGGCGGGGGGTGAAAAGGATGTCAGCGGGCGAGGAGGAGGCGGAGGTCGCGGAGGTTGTTCTGCTGGGGGCCGGTCACAATCGTGTCCCCGAGCGCCTCAAAATAAGTAAAGGAGTCGCTGCGGCGGTGAAAGTCGCCCGGCTCGAGCCGCTGGGCGCGGGCGCGCGCCAGGGTCTCGCCGTCGGCCACCGCGCCGGCGGCGGGGCTGTTGCCGTCAATCCCGTCCGTGCCTGCGCTCAGCACGGCGCACTGGCGCCCGGCAATCCGCTCGACGCAGTAAAGCGCGAACTCCTGATTGCGCCCGCCGCGCCCGTCGCCTCTTACTGGACAGAGAACCTCGCCTCCCGAAATCACGGCTACCGGCTGCCCGGGATTTTCCTGCTGCATTTGCTCGAGGCGCCGCAGCAGAAAATCCGCTGCCTTTTCCAACTCCCAATCGTCGCAGCCCATCTCCACTTCGGCGAGGAAGCCGCGCGCCCCCGCCGCTCGGTGCGCGGCGTGGAGAACATCGTGCTGACTTAGCAGCAGAAAAATCTGTGAGCCGGCAAACGCCGCGGCGCTTGTCTTGGGCGTCTCTTCGAGCTTGCGCTCGTCGAACAGCCGGCGGATGGCCGGCGGGAATCGGGGCAGTAACTGGTAGCGCTCGGCCACTTCGTAGCAGGTTTCGACCGTGGTCGGGTCGGGCAGCGTCGGCCCCGAGCACACGGCGTCGAGCTGGCCGTCGGGGACGTCGGACACGATAAAAGCAATCTGGCGCGCCCGTGGCGCCAGCTCTGCCAGCCGCCCGCCTTTCACCGCCGAGAGGTGCTTGCGGATAGCGTTGATCGCGCTAATCGAAGCCCCGCAGCCCACCAGCACCCGGTACAATTCTTGCACGTCGCCGAGTGTCAGCTCTTTGTGCAGCGGCTTCTCGACCAGCGCCGAGCCACCACCCGAGAGCAGAAAGAATACTAGTGTTTTCTCGTCGGCCCCGCGGAGTAGTTCCAGAATGCTTTCGGCGGCCCGCACGCTATTGGCATCCGGGATGGGATGGCCCGACTGATAGGCGAGGAACCCCGGCGGGAGTGCGTCCGCAGCGACGTTCGACGCCACCACGCCGCGCTCCGGCCAGTACGGCTCTCCGAGCGTTTCCAGCAGCGCCCGGGTCATCACTTCGGCCGCCTTGCCAATGCTCACCACCCAGCGTCGCCGGAAGGCGTCGAGCTCGACGCTCTCCGCTCCGAAGCAGAGTCGTGCGCCGACCCGCTCCACCTTGCCCTCGAACGCGCGCCGGACGTCCACCTGCGCCAGCGCGTCGAGAAAAATTTCTCGCGCCAGCTCCTTCAGCAGCCTTGTTGTGGCTTCGGAGACCATCAAGGCAAAGCGGATTCCTCGCCCCAATCCCGAACCCTCAGGATCGGGGCTCGGAATGACAAACTGCCAGACGCCGGACGCCCTTCGACTACGAAATGCAGATTCTTCTCCCGCCACAGCGGGCTCGGAATGTGACAGCGCGGGCCGTACGTCGCCGGGCACCGAACACCGGCCACCGAGCACCGAATCACATCGTCTTGATGCGCTCTTCCGGC
>CAYTXK010000175.1:0-5131 GCA_964441645.1 uncultured Acidobacteriota bacterium | reverse complement strand
TTTCGATGACCACCAGGTCTTTGCCGGCGGCGTCGAGCACCAGCGCGGCGTCGCCGGTAGCGCGAGCCAGCCCGCCGAGAAATCCGCGCGTCGCCATACTGCGGATGTAGATGCCTTCATCGGTGGCGTGCTGCTGCATGCGGATACGGTCGCCGAGCAAGGCGCCGCCGGTGAAGGGGCTGGTGGGATCGACAGCAATGATGCCGACGCTTTTCCCTCGCGCGCGGTAGTCGAGCGCCAGGCGGTTGACCAGCGAACTCTTGCCGCTGCCCGGCGCCCCCGTCACCCCGAGTACGACGGCGCGGCCGGTGGCGGGAAACAACTCCTGAATAATCTGGTCGGCGCCCGCCTCGCGGTCTTCCAGCGCGCTGATGGCCCGCGCCATGGCGCGCGGGTCGCCCTGCCGCACCCCTTCGACGAGGGACGCCGTTTCGGCGCCGGCGGCTTTCTTCACGCCTTCGGCCCCTTGCCCAAAACCTTGCGGGCGATGATCAGCCGCTGCACCTCGCTCGTGCCTTCGCCGATGGTGCACAGCTTGACGTCGCGGTAAAACTTCTCCACCGGATAATCCTTAATGAAGCCGTAGCCGCCGTGAATTTGCACGGCTTCGTTGGTGGCCCGCACCGCCATTTCGCTGGCGTAGAGCTTGGCCATCGACGAGAGCTTGGTATCGGGCTCGCCCTGGTCGGCGCGGGCCGCCGCCTGGAACACCAGCAGGCGCGCCGCCTCAATTTCCATCTTCATATTGGCCAGCTTCCACTGGATAGCCTGAAAGCCGGCGATGGGCTGGCCGAACTGCCGGCGCTCTTTGGCGTAGCAGAGCGCGGCCTCAAAGGCACCCTGGGCGATGCCCACGGCGATAGCGGTCAGCCCGATGCGCCCGCCGTCGAGCACGCGTAAACTGTTGATGAAGCCCTCGCCCTCCTGCCCCACCAGGTTTTCTTTCGGCAGGCGGCAATTTTCGAAAATGATTTCCGAAGTATCGCTGGCCCGCATCCCGAGCTTGTTTTCTTTCTTACCGGTGCGGAAGCCGGGCGTGCCGCGCTCGACCACGAAAGCCGAGATGCCGTGGTGCTCGCGGCTGCGGTCGGTGACCGCCATGGCCACGCAAATGTCCGCATGCCCGCCGTTGGTGACGAAGGTCTTCGAGCCGTTGAGCACCCAGCCGCCGCCCTCGCGCACCGCCGTGGTGCGCGTGCCGCTGGCGTCGGAGCCCGCCTCGGACTCCGTGAGGCACCAGCAGCCGAGTTGTTTCCCCTGCGCCAGCGGCACCACGTACTTCAGCCGCTGCTCTTCGCTGCCGAAGCGAAAGAGGTGATTGGTGTAGATCTCGGGGGTCGCCGCAACATTAAGTGCCACCGAGGCATCCACGCGCGCCAGCTCCTCGATGGCCAGCACGTAATCGATGTAGCCCAGGCCGGCGCCGCCGTACTTTTCCGGGAAGACCACGCCGAACAGCCCCAGCTCGGCCAGTTGCGGAATCACTTCCTGGGGAAAGCGCGAGGCCTCGTCCCACTCCATCACCCGCGGACGGATTTCCGCTTCGGCAAACTCCCGCACCGTGCGGCGCAGTTGCTCCTGCTCGTCGCTCAGTCGAAAGTCCATGGAGTCGCTTTACCTGAAACGCGCCGCGCTTCAGGCGCCGCGCGCGGACCGAACGACCTGCTCGAAGGCGCGCAGGGCGCGGTCAATGCCCTCGTCGTTGACGTCGAAGTGGGTGACCATGCGCATCGTCTGGGGATCAATGGCGCCCGCCAGCACCCCGCGCTCCTTCAACCGCTCGGCGAGGACGGTCGAAGCCAGGCCGGTGCCGGAAACGTCAAACACCAGAATATTCGTCTGCACTTCGCCGGGATTGATGCGCAGGCCGGGAATCTCGGCCAAAGCCCGCGCCAGGCGCTTGGCGCGGCGGTGGTCTTCGATGAGCCGCGGCGGCGTCTTCTCCACCGCCACCAACCCCGCGGCGGCCAGCACACCCGCCTGGCGCATCCCACCGCCAAACATCTTGCGGTACACGCGCGCCTTTTCAACAAACACCCGCGAGCCCACCACCAGCGAGCCTACCGGCGCCCCCAGGCCTTTCGACACGCAGAACATGATCGAATCCACTTTGCGGGTGATTTCCGCCACGCTTCGCCCCAGGGCCACGGCAGCGTTGAAAATGCGCGCGCCGTCGAGGTGCACAGGCAGGCCGCGCTCGTGCGCCCGGTCGCAGATTTCCTCTTGCACTTCAGTGGGCAGCACGCGCCCGCCCGCGATGTTGTGCGTGTTCTCGAGCGCAATCAGCCCGGTCTGCGCGCGGTAGTACACCTTGGGACGGATGGCTGGCTCGATGTGGCTCCAGGTGAGGACGCCGTCGTCGGTCGCCACCGGGCGCACCAGGCAGCCCGCCACAGCGGTGACCGCCGCCATTTCGAAGTTGTAGATGTGCCCGCGCGACTCGCAGATGACCTCGTGGCCGTGGTCGCAGTGAATCCGGACGCAAATCAGGTTGCCCATCGAACCCGAGGGAACAAAGATCGCCGCCTCGCGCTCGAAGAGCTCGGCGGCGCGCCCCTCCAGCCGGTTCACCGTCGGGTCTTCGCCGTAGACGTCGTCGCCCACTTCCGCTTCCGCCATGGCGCGGCGCATTTCCGGCGTGGGCCGGGTGACGGTGTCGCTGCGCAGGTCAATCATTTCTTCGACGCGGCGCTCGGCCACCGCCGTCGGCGCGCTCTTGGTTCCTGTTGGCTCTTCCATTGCTTCCTCTCTTTCTCTCCTGCCTAGTCCCGGCTGATGCGAACTCGTACTTCGCGGCGGCGCGGACCATCGAACTCACAAAAGAAAATTCCCTGCCAGCGGCCCAGTCCCAGCTTCCCGGCCTCGATCGGCACCAGCGCTGAGCTTCCCACCAGGGAGGCCTTGATGTGCGAATCGGCGTTGCCCTCAGTGTGCTTGTAAGAAGCGGTGCGCGGCGCCAGGCGGTCGAGCGCCTCCCCGATGTCGCGGGCCACGTCCGGGTCGTCGCTCTCGTTGATCAAGATGCCTGCCGTGGTGTGGGGCACATAGAGCTGGCAGAGGCCGCTTTCGGCGCCCGCCTGCGCCACCGCCTGCGCGATTTCACGCGTGATGTCCTTAATTTCAGTGCGCGTGCGCGTCTCGACAGAAACCGTCTGCCAGCCGACCGCAACCGTGCGAGCGCTTTCTTTCATAGTTTCATCAGCCTCGCTGAGGCGCAAAAGGAAAAGTCATTATAGACGCTCGGCTACAAAAAAATCACCTGGTGGTCGCGGCAGGGAAAGTTCACCTGCTCGAACAGCCGCCCTACCAGCTCCTCCCCGTGGCGGGCCACGAAACTTAGGAAATTCAGCCGGCGCTCCTGGAGCTCGCGGTTGGGACACAGGCTGTTCGAGAGCGCGTCGAGGTGGCGCCCGATGATCTCGGTGCGCTCGGCCTGGGCGCGCGCGGCTTTGCGGCGCAGCTTGTCGAGCTGGTAAAGCATTTTGCGCCGGCTGGTGTCGGCCGCGCCCTCGAGCGTGGGGTCGAGCCGCTTCAGCTCGCCCGCCGCCTCGGAAAGCAGTTTCTCCATCTGTGCCTGGGCGCGGTCGAGACGTCGCAGCAGGCGCGGGGGCAGATGACGCTCCGCCAGCCGCGTGTGTACGGGCTCCCGCCCGTGGAAAAAGTCTTTCAACCCGAGCTTGTATCGTTGGAGCAGGCGGTGAGTCTTCGGCTCGACCAGCGTCAGGCTCACCCGCGGCACGATGACGGGCATGCGCCCCAGCAACTTGTCGTAGAGCGCGCTCGCCTGAGCGAAATAGGCAATCTCGTTGGGCCCGGCCACATAAGCCACCGTGGGCAGCAGCGAGTCTTGCACCAGCGGCCGCAGCAGCACGTTGGGGCTGAAGCGCTCCGGCTCGCGCTCCAGCAGGTCGAGCAGGTCGGCGAGCGAGCGCTCGCCCTGCCCGGGGAGGAAGAAACCGCTTCCCCGGCGGCGCAGCGGCAGGCGGCGCCCATCCACGGTGAGAAACAGCAGCGTGGCGTCTTTGCGCAGCCGCACCTGTACGTGGTAGCCGGCCTTCTCTAGCTTTCCATCCTGGCTGCGTCCAAGTGCGTCCAATCCTTCCGCTCCTTCGAGCGCCTGCCGGAACAGCCCCCGCCCCAGCGCGTGCAGCATGGGGTGCAGGGGGTCAAGAACTACCAGGCCGCGGCCGGCAAACAAGCGTTGCATCAATCGCCCGAAGGCATGCGCATAGTTCGCGCCCGGCGCGTAGCCTCTGAGAAGACTTTCGGCCTCGGTCGCGCGGCCGGCTGGCCACAGCCGCTCTACGTCGCGGCGCAAGGTGTCAACGCCGGCTGAAAACGTGATTCGACCGATGGGGGTGTCGGCCGGCGGCGCGGAGGAATCGGCCAGCGCGACGAGTTGCTGCTGCGCATCGAGAAACTCGCTGTGGTTCACCTCGGCAAAGTCGTGGTCTTCGCTGGCCAGCCAGTAGACCGGCACGGCCGGCAAACCCTCGGTGGTCAGTTTTTCCGCCAGACGAATGGCGGTGAGCGCTTTGTATACACTGTAGGCCGGGCCGCCGAACAGTCCCACCTGCTGGCCGGTCACCACGGCCCCCACGCGCCCTTCGCGCAGCCGGCGGATGTTTTCCTGGGTGCGCAGGTCGCCGGCGAAGATTTCGTTCTGCTCGGCAAGCACGTCGGCCACCGCGGTACGGCGCGCTTCTTCAAGGGAAAGGGCGCGCGCTGCCGCCTGAAAACTCTCCGGGCGAAAGGGATCGAGGGCGAAAAACCGCTCCAGCCGCGAAAAATGGTAAAGATAGTCAGCGAAAAGGGGCGTGGTGTGAGGAATCTCGCTGAAGGGAATACAGTGCGGCTCCATAGAGTCGGCTCATCATAGCTTGCGTGACCGCAGGCGACAAGCTGCCCTAGTCGGCGGCTGCGACGGCCGCAAAGAGGCGGCCGAGCTCGGCCTGCGCTGCGGGCGCGAGCGGCTCGAGCGGGGCGCGCGACGGGCCGCCCACGTAGCCCCGCAGCTCCATGGCAAATTTCAGCCCGGCGATGCCGAAGCGAGAAGTAACGGCAAGAGCGGGCGCATTTAGGCGCTGTTGCGCTGCATTCGCCTGCTCCTGGTCGCCGCGCCGGTGGGCCT
>CAYTXK010000174.1:614-5176 GCA_964441645.1 uncultured Acidobacteriota bacterium | reverse complement strand
GAGGGAACCGCGGAAGTGCTGCAGGTTCCACCGAGCGACTTGAGTGTAACCGTAAAACACCCTCAACCAGGAAGCGACATTCCAGAGATCGTGCTTTACGACAACGTTCCCGGAGGAGCAGGCCTCGTCGCAATGCTTGAAAACGCAGCCACGTTGCGCGAGTGCTTGGAGGAAGCTCGCCGCAAGGTGAGTGGTCTCTGCGGCTGTGACAAGAATACGAGTTGTGACGGCTGCCTTCGGAGCTATACGAACCAGTTTGCTCACGCCCGGTTGGCAAGAGGCCCTGTAGCAAGGTATCTCGAAAAGGTTTTGGAGAAGTGACCTGTCCCCCGGGATTGTACCACTCGCAATGTTAGTTTAAGGCCATCCCTGCACCTCCTAAGCTAGGTAGTTGTCTGGTCACAAGGGGTAGGATTTCGATGGCTTCAGGTGCGGGCGGACAGTCTCCCGGGGCAGGGTTGCCGAAAGGCTGTCCAGAAGCTAGGCTGGAAGTTGCTGATTCTACGGCCAGGAGAAACCACTTCTTGCTGTACCGAAACCACATGGTTTCGGCACGGAGGCCCTATTCCGCGCCTATCCCGAAGGCCGAGGCGGCGGGTTACGCCGGTTTCTTCCGATCTCGAATCTCCTTCATCCTTTCCAAAACTTCGCCTGCCGTGAGGACGCCCCTTTCCTCCAAGAGTTCGCCCAGGGCGGTCAGTTGGAGGGAATTGCTTAGGGCCAGCTCTTCGACGCTCACGGTGACTCTTTCATCATCCATTGCGAAGTTCCTCCCGAATCTTCATGGCCGTCTTCTCCAAGTGTTCCAGTTGGTGCTTTAACGCTTTGACCCCTAGATGCTCATTGATGAACAGATCGGCATTGCTCTTAGAGACTTCCTCCTCTAGGTTGAGTAATTCTTCCTGCACTCTAACAATCCTTTCCTCGATATAGTTCAGCCTGAGGTTCAAAGAGCGTCGCCGCGCAAAAGGAGAGAGGCCAGCCATAGGCCAAATTGTAAGCCGCTTTGGCGTACGCCGGAAAGTTCAGGTCGTGGAGTTCGGGAGGCCCACATCGCTCCTAGTGAGGCACTCCTCGTTCTTCTAGCAGCTCCACGAAGGCAGTTTAACTGGAGAGAGTGGCTGATCATTACCTCTTCCACGCTGACCGTTGCCCTTTTCTCGCTCACGGTGTTTTCTCCGGCTGAATCTTGAGCTGGCCCGGGTCGCTGGCAACGATCTGTGGGCTGCCCCTGTAGGTCTCTATCTTGCCTGTGGCGCAAATGGCCTTTCCCCGGTAGTCATCCTCGGGCCGGCCGAACTTGGTTCGGTCGTCGCCCCAGATAACCACCGTGAACACCTGCTCGGGGTAGGGTTTGTCCAAGTTTAGAAACGTCGGGCCGCCGCGGCTCGACGCCGCATAGCGGGTAGTGACCACCTTGCCGCAGACAGTGGCTATTTCACCGATGTGATTGCTAGCTTCGGCTGCTGGGATCGTTTTCGCGGCGGGCGATGCCGACGCTGTAGAACTGGCTTGCTGAGAGGACTTGCCGGATTGCAGCTTGTCCAGCGCCTTAAGCGCTTCGGTCTTGGACGAAAATGATTGACCTGCCAGAGGCCCGCTGTGGCAGTGGTAGCCGCCTGTCTTTCGATTGTTGTGACAGCCCAGCGAGTCAGTACGGCCACCGTGGGCCTGTAAGGACAACGCCACAAGCAGAAAGCTTGCCAGCGAGAAAACCTTAGCCGCGCGATTCATAGTTCCCTCCGTCTACTTCGGGCATTGCTCGTGCAGATGTTTGCCTTGGGGCGGCGTGTCTCCCCGTTGGAGATTCTCAGGGCTGATGTTCTCGACATACCTGCAATTGGCGTAGTGGTACACGCTCGATTTCTTGCTCCAGGCATACTTGGGCATGGTCGTGGTTGCGGCTGGCGGAGCTCCGTGGAAAGCATAGGTGTCCACGTGCGAGCTGTCATAGGTTACTGTGAACGTGCTGCTGCCCGGCTCGACTTGCACGATGATGTTCCCGCCTACTACGTCCTGTCCGGGCTCGGGCGAGGTCCCGGCGCCAATCTCGGTCCAATAGGTCTTGACCCCGGCAGCATGCAACCGCTCCAAGCACTCCCGTGTCGGGTGGCCGTAGGTGTTGCCGTTGCCGGTCGAAACTATGCCGATGATGGGTTTCGTGATCGCAAGCCAAGTGTCGTTTGTGCTGTATGCGCTTCCGTGGTGATGGACTTTGTAGACTTCAATCTCGCCGACCTTGCCTGAAACGTCGGTCTCGATGTCCTCGTAGCTGCCAGTCTTGAACCCGCTCAGGTCGCCGCCAATCTCCGCGTCAAATTCCCCGAACTTGATGTGGGCCACTACGCTGAGGTCGTTTTCGTTTGTGGTGCTGATGACCGGCCCGTCCACGGTGGCGGCGTTGGCGGCTGCGATGGTTATCACGACGGGATTGGCTGAGGTCGCGTCCAGAGTGAACGTTGTCCCGGGGGTTGCAGTAACTCTCTTTGACCCCACGGTCAGAATGTAATTGTCGTAAGTGCCGGACTTGTAGCTGCCGCCTCGGTCGAACGCGCTCTTCTGTAGAGGGAACTGTCCCAAAACCTCAACCGCGCAGCCGATGTGGTCTGCGTGGTAGTGGCTGGCGACGTGATAGTCAATCTTGGTGACCCCTAACTGCTGCAAGTAGGAGATGGGCTTGTCGCAGTTATCTTTGAGGCCGTTGTCGAAAAGCACGATCTCGCCCTGCGGCGAGATCAGAACCGCCGCGTCACCTTGGCCGACATCGATGAAGTGAATCTGAAGCTTTTCGTTGGCCTGGCCTGACGCCGGCGAAACACAAAGCGCAAGGACCACAACCAGCAGGAGAGCCGTGCTGTAGAAAGCGCGCGGGGGACGCAAGAGATGGACTGCCCAAGGGTTTTGCGGAAGGGACCGCATAAGACGCCTCCGGTGAGAAACCCGTTGAAAGCCCTATAGCACGAGAGAGGCGGGCTTGTCTACTGTACTAGTACAGGGGTTGTGGGGTCTTTTGGCTTGATTCGCCAAAGGCGGGGCTTGCCCATGCAGCGGGCACGCCTACTTGCGCTGACCCTTGCGGCTCCAGCGACCGCCGCACTTCATGAGGTATACGTCGAGGACGCGGCGCAGGAAGCGGGGGTCGCGTACCACCGCATTACGCGCACCTTTCTTTGCCACGTAGTCTCTGATCTGTTTTCCTGGCTGGCCTTCCCAGACGCTATCAAACGCCGCAAGATAGTCAGAATATGTCTTGAATGCGGAAGAAGCACCCCGACCTAGAACGATGTTAAGCCCCTTCTTGGCAAAACGGTCCCAGGCTACGAATCGCTCTGGCCTTACGAACGCTGCCACCTTCGACAAGATCGAGACTATTTGGTTTTTCCCTTTTTTGCTTCCGAAACGTGGTCGCAGGTTTTGTTCGAGTCTGTCAAGAGCAAGCCCAGTATCATCTTGAATTGCCTCCTTAAACTGGGATGACTTGACTAGCTCGATCCGGAACTCGTCGTGTTTTCCCGCCCATATATTGCGATTTACGCTATATTCCCTGCGGAAAGAAGCGAACCTGGCCGGATCCGCAAGGACTGGATTTTTGTCGATAGGGCCGCCGTGCTGGAACACGTCGTGCCAATCGTCCCAATTCTTCCGAGCAACTTTGATCGATTCCTGTATCAGATGGTCCTCCAAAACGTAAGCCTCCCCCAACTTCTTCATCTTGGCTTCACCTTCAGCGTCCGTATTCGGCGGTTTCATCTCCTGCTTGGACGCAGGATTTCGCCGGGGAGGATTCGGGCCGATTTTACTTGGCGCGGTCCTCACGGGGAAGAGGCTCTAGAGCGTAACCGCGCAAGGGGTCAATTTAAGCCAAAAGACCCCACTACCAGTACAGGGTGCGGTCACGGCTCCTGGAGTTCCACGCACAAGCGCAGGTCGTTGGCTTGATCCCGTAGGGCGGGTGCTCACATGAAATACTTGTCGGCTTTTTGCTTCTCGGCATGATCAATCGGTTTCGGCCCTTCGCCGGCGATTATCTTGCTCCGGCTGCTCGGCGTCAACCCCAATTCGGCCAAGTAGGCTCGCATCTGCTTCAAGCAGGTATTGGCCACGCTCAGCCACGGATTCAAGGCGGGGAAGGGCTTCTCCTTGTCCTTCGACAAGTTCACCACGGAACCCATCCGGCGCACCTTGCGCTCCGCTTCCGCCCAGCGCGAGTAGATGGCGCAGTAGGCTGCCAGGGCCGATAGGTCCCCCTCCGTCAGCACCTTCGCCTCGATTAGGAGTTTCCCAGCACGGGCCCATTCTCGCAGCCCGTCCTCATCAAGGAAATCCGGCGGCGCCGGCAAACCAGCCGGAATCTCGAATTGCGGCTCGAATTTGTTGAGGGGCCGCTTCCCGGGGTTGCCCTCCAACTCCTTGATGCGCGTCGGCTTTCGCGGGCGGCCTAGCATGGGGACCCCCTGTTCACTTACGCGGAATCGCACGCGTGGCGGCAAGCGCGGTTTCCGAACGGAAAGCTGTAAAGATTCAACTCTCCCCTCCGGCGGCGGTAATGGTTGAGCTTACTG
>CAYTXK010000174.1:0-604 GCA_964441645.1 uncultured Acidobacteriota bacterium | reverse complement strand
GCGTGTAGCGACCGGCAAACTGCTGCTCGGCAAAGCGGCAGAGGCGGGCTTCGGGCTGGATGGCTTCGGCGCAGAAGGGGCATTTCCTGGTGGGTGCGGCGGCGGTTTCGATGTTGCCCGTGCCAGCCCAAATGAGGGCAATGAGCCAGCCGAGAATGGTCCAGCCCAGGAAGACATTGAGGATGGCGATGGCATTCCTGCTGCGATGCCGACGGCTGGATGCCGCCAGGGCGGGCAAAAAATAAAGCCCCAGGACAAGCAAGGGCCAGAAAGCGCTCGAAAGATCCAGCGAAAGCCAAGACGAAAATGCCGCCAGGGCTACAAGACCTACTACGAGGCAGGCAATCGCCCTTCTGTCCATGGCTGGCTCCTAACTACAGGCATATCCCGAGCATAGCCCATAGGACCCCCATCGTTTCACGTGCAAGCATTCTTGGCTCTAGGGTAGTTCAACTTCGCTCGTACACCAACATAAATCTTCGCACGAATTTGCTTCATGCCAAGTCAATTCTTCTCCTTTTCAGTCGCAATAGCAAACGACTGCGAACCGTTCAAAGTCCACACCTCCCCTCGAAAGCATTTGCCCGTCGCTTCGCGGTCTTCA
>CAYTXK010000173.1:0-5184 GCA_964441645.1 uncultured Acidobacteriota bacterium | reverse complement strand
TTTGTAGGCTGGCAATCAACCCGCGCCGGCTCAGCCGCCGCGAGGAATCAGACCCAGCACCGTGCCGGTGAAGGAAAGATAGAGCAGCCCCAGGCTGAGAACGATCATTACGACCACGGTGAGCCAGGCAATGGCGTTGACGCCGGGCTGGTTGCGCCACTCGCCCATCAGGTCGCGCCGGTTGACCAGTACCAGCATGAAAATCAGCACCACGGGCAGCAGGAAGCCGTTCACTACCTGCGAGAGCACCATCACTCGCACCAGAGGCGTGCCCGGAAGAAGAATCAATCCCGCGCCCACCACCAGCAGCGCAGTGTAGAGCGAGTAAAAAATCGGCGCCTCGCGGAAGGGGCGATTGAGGCTGGCTTCCACGCCCAGGCCTTCGCAGATGACGTAGGCCGTCGAGAGCGGCACAATCGAAGCCGCCAGCAGCGAGGCCATCAACAGTCCCACCGCGAAGAGGATGTAGGCGTAGTGGCCGGCCAGCGGCTGCAGGGCGTGCGTCGCGGCGGCGGCGTCGGCAAACTGCGAAACCCCCGCGCGATGCAGGGTGGCCGCGCAGACCACGATGATGCTGAACACGATCACGGCGCAACTCACGCTCCCGGCCAGCACATCGGCGCGCGTCTCCCAGTAGCGCGCTCGGGGCACGTTGCGCTCTACCACTCCAGCCTGGAGATAGAAAAACTGCCAGGGCGCCACCGTGGAACCGACGAGCGCCAGGACGAGCAAGAGATAACCCGAGTTCAACTCCATCGTGGGCAGCATCGACTCCACGGCCTTCCCCCAATCGGGCTTGGCCAGCACCAAAGACACAACATACGAGAGGTAAAAGAGACAGCCGACCAGGAAAACCTTCTCTACCGTGCGATAGCTGCCCTGCACCACCACCACCCAGATCACCAGCGCCGCCAGCGGAACGCTGATGTACTTGCTGACCCCGAACAACTGCATACTGGCGGCGATGCCGGCAAACTCAGCCAGGATGTTGCCCAGGTTCACCGCCAGCAGAGCCAGCATGAGAAAGAAGGTGGTGCGGAAGCCGAACTCCTCCCGAATCAGGTCGGAGAGACCTTTGCCGGTGATGGCGCCCAGGCGCGCGCTCATCTCTTGCGTAAAGTAGAGCGCGACGGCCATGGGAAAAACCGTCCACAGCAAGAGATACCCGAACTGCGCCCCAGCCAGCGAGTAGCTGTAGATGCCGCCGGCGTCCTGATTGACAGTGGCGGTGATCAGCCCCGGCCCCACCACGGCGAAAAACACGGTCGCCCGCCGCCGCCACAGCCGCAAGCGGTGGCGCTGCGCCACCAACGGGGCCCACCAGGATTTTACGTTCGCGGTTGACATAGCCGGTGCACGATGTCGTCCACCGAAATCACCCCTGCGAGTTTCTGCTCCGCGTCCACCACCGGCAGCGAGCGCAAGTCGTACTTGTCGAACAGTTCGACCACCTGCTTGGCCTGCGTCTCGGCTTCGGCGAACACCAGCTGCTCGCTGCGCAGGCTGGCGAGCGGGCTCTCGCCCGCCGCCAGCAGCAGGCGCGCCATGGGAACGGCACCCGTCAACACGCGGGCTTCGTTCACCAGGTAAATCGTATCCAAGGAGTCGGCGCGCTCGGGCGCGTCCCGTAGCAGGCTGATGGCCTGCGACACGGTAGTCGTCTCCGGCGCCCAGAAAACGTCGGGGTTCATCAACCCGCCGGCGGTGTTCTCTTCAAACTGCAGCAGCCCGATCAACTCTTCCCTCTCCTGGCGGTTCATATCCCCGAGAACCTCGACGGCGGTTTGCTCCGGCAACTCCGCCAGCACATCGGCGGCCTCGTTCGGAGGCATCTGTTCCAGGATATCGGCGGCCCGCCCTTTGTCGAGCTCCTCGAGAATGCGCACCTGCAGGTCGTCCTTGACTTGCCCCAGGGCTTCCGCGGCCGTGGCCGGGTCGAGGCCTTCAATAACGGCTCCACGCTCTGCCGGCGCCAGCTCTTCGATGATGTCAGCGATATCGGCGGGATGAAGCGACGCCAGCTTCGACTGCGGCAGCTTGAGCTTCACCCGGCGCAGCGGGTCGGTCTCGATCAGGTCCACCAACTCCCAGGGAATCACGCGCGTGGGGAGGCCTCTCTGCAACGCGCGCACTACCGCCGGCGCCACCACTCCTTTCAGCAGCCGCCGCAGGGCGCCGGCTAGGCCGACGTCCACCTGGGCGACGCGCAGCTCCATGTGGCCGTTGAGGCTGCGCTCGCTGAGGTTCAGGTCGTTGATCCGCACCACCTTGCGGCCGTGGATGTCAATGATTTGCTGGTCGAGCAGGTCCTTGCGCACGGTGAGCCAGCCTTCATCGGGCCGATAGGGTTCGAGTTGCAACTCATTGACGTTCAGCCGAACTGTCCCCGGCGACGCCGAGGCCACTTGGTCGTGCCGCGCCACCAGCGGCTGGTAGCGGCCGCGGGCGATCACCAGCCGCGCAATGCGATTCGCCTGCTCCGACGGCACCAGGCAAAGCTCGCGCACGCGCCCCACGTAGTTTCCCTGCGCGTCATAGACGCTGGCATCGAGTAGTTCAGTTACGTGAATCATAGCCATCCCTCAGTAAGATGAGAAAACCGCCGGGCGCGCGCGCCCGCCGCGGACAAACCCTGGGCTGCGACAACAATCATCAAGTCTTCGGCTCCCGGGCCAGGGGCTGGCGCACGGTGATTCCTTTGCCTTCGACCACGGTCACCGCCTGATTGGCATCGAGATTCTCCAGCACGTCCACCTGCCCGCTGGGCCAGCGAATCTCCAAACGCTCGGCGCGGGCTGCAGAGCCCAAGCCGAAATGCACCCGCAGGTCGTTCTCCCCCAGATAGCTGGAGCCGGCTTTCACCTCGCGGAGCTGGGTTTTCCCGCCCACGGTCAGTTTCAGCCGCGCGCCCACTCCGTCGCGGTTGCTCTTCGTCCCCACCGTGCGCACCAGCAAAGAGTTCATGCGGTTGCCGCCGTCGTTGCGCAGCAGGTCAGCCGTCTGGTTGTTATTGCTGATCAAGACGTCGAGGTCGCCATCGTTATCGATGTCGCCGACCGCCAGCCCGCGGCTGACTTTCACCAGCGCCAGCCCCGGCCCCGCGCTGGTTCCGATTTCCGCGAACTTTCCTCGTCCGTCATTGCGAAAGAGCAGGTTGCGCTGCGCGTAGGTCGCCGCGTCGCGGAAGTAGTTGGCGTTGTCTAAAATGTGGCCGTCGGCCACGATTACGTCGAGGTCGCCATCGTTGTCATAATCGATGAAGGCCGTTCCGAAGCCCACATAGGGCAGGCTGGCCTCGTTGTGGCCGCTTTCCGAAGTAACGTCGGCAAACAATCCTTTGCCCAGGTTGCGATACAGGGTGTTGTGCTCCAGGTCGAGGTTGGTGACAAAGATATCGAGCCGGCCATCGCCATCCATGTCGGCCATATCCGTGCCCATGCCGGCCTCGGGCCGCCCTTCCCCATTCACCGCCACCCCGGCTAGCATGCCCACTTCTTCAAAACGGCCCTTGCCGAGATTGTGAAAGAGAAAGTTGGGCACAGAATCATTGGCGACGTAGATGTCGAGCCAGCCGTCGTCGTCATAATCGCCGAACACCACCCCCAGGCCCTTGCCGGCCGTGGTGTAAATGCCCGCGGCGCGCGTGATGTCGGTGAAGGTGCCGTCGCCGTTGTTGCGGTAGAGCGTGTCGGGCAAGCCGTTGTACACATGCGGGTGGCAGTAGGCGCGCACGCGCTGCACCAGGTCCCCGCAGAACTTGTTGTTGCTCACGCTGAAGTCAACGTAGTTGGTGACGAACAAGTCCAAGTCGCCGTCGTTGTCAATATCGCCCCAGGCGCAGCTCGTGCTCCATTGCGGGTCGCCCACCCCCGCCTTCTCGGTCACGTCGGTAAAAACACCGTCGCCATTATTACGGTAGAGGACATTGAGGCCGACATTGGTCAGATAGAGATCCTGGTCGCCGTCGTTGTCGAAGTCCGCCGCACAGGCGCCCATGCCGTAAGCGCTGTGGACGATGCCCGCGGCCTCGGTGACATCGCGAAAAGTTCCGTCGCCGTTGTTCTTGTACAGGACATCCCTGGCCTGGCGTTGCAACTCCGCGTTGACTAACGAGCCCCCGTCCACCAGAAAAATATCAATCCAGCCATCATTGTCGAAGTCGAAAAACAAGCCGCCCGAGCCCATGGTTTCCGGCATGTACTTCTCCGGCGTGCCTCCGTTGATGTGCCGGAACGTGATTCCCGCCGGAGCGGTAATCTCTTCGAAGACAACACCCGCTGCGGCTGCCGCCGTGACACTCTGGTGTTTCTCAGTCACCGGGGGAGCTTGGGCGTACGGTTTTTCCGAGCTCGCTTGCCCGGCGGCCTTTTCGGGGGCGGGCGGGCTTGCGTTCGTGCCCGCCGCCAGCGGAGCGGATGTCGCTTCCAGTAGGACGACGACGTCGCGGTGGCCGCCCTTCGCCGCGGCCGACAACGCGGTGTCGCCATTGTTATCCTTGAGCCTCACGTCGGCGCCGGCCGCCAGCAAAACTTCGACCGCCGCCCTGCGCCCCCAGAAGGACGCGGAAATCAACGCGGTTGAGCCTTCGCTCCCCTGGGCGTTCACGTCGGCACGCGCGCCCAACAAGGCGCGCATCACCTCCGCGTGCCCTTGCGTGGCGGCATGCATGAGGGCTGTGGCGGCTTTTTTGTCGCGCGCATTCGCGTCCGCGCCGCCCTCCAACAGCACGCGCACAACCTCCAGGTCGCCATTCCAGGCGGCGAACATCAAAGCCGTGCGCCCATTTTCATCTTTGGCGTTGATGTCCGACCCGGCGGCGAGCAAGTTGCGCACACTGGGGACGTCTCCATCGCGCGCCGCCAGCAAGAAGGCCGTTCCTCCCTTTTCATCCCGAGCATGAACATCGGCGCCGGCCGCCAGCAAGGCTTGAATCGTCTCCCGGTATCCCTGGCTGGCCGCCAGCGTAGCGGCCATGCTCAAGGCGTTGTTTCCGAACTTGTCCTGCGCATTCACCTCAGCCCCGGCTCCCAGCAAGGCTTGCACGGTTGCGGTGAGGCCCTTGCCGGCCGCGAACAGTAGAGCCGTTCGACCATTGGAATCTCTGGCGTTAACATCAGCCCCGCCCTTGAGCAGCGCCTCGAGTGCTTCCGTGCGCCCTTCAGTGGCGGCCGCCATGACGGCCGT
>CAYTXK010000172.1:0-5233 GCA_964441645.1 uncultured Acidobacteriota bacterium | reverse complement strand
GCGCGCGAGAAAGGTTTCTCGAGCAGGATAGCGCCAGGCTGCAAAATACCTTGATGGGCAATTACATTGTCTGTGTATCCTGACATGTAGAGCACCTTCACCTTTGGGCGCAGCTCCAAGACCTGCTCGGCCAGTGCCCGCCCGTTCATGCCCGGCATCACCATATCGGTAAGCAGCAGGTGGATGGGCCCGGGGTGGGCTCTGACTACCTTCAGGGCTTCAGCACCAGCCCCCGCCTCGAGCACTTGGTAGCTGCAACTCTCCAAGAACTCACGCGCCACTTTCCGTAACGATGCTTCGTCTTCAACCAACAACACCGTTTCCATTCCCCGTGGCAACGCCGCCGGCCGTGTCTCCGGCGCGCCGACCTCAGTCTCCTTTTCGACCTGTGGCAGGTAGACCTTGAAGGTCGTCCCGTATCCGGGCTCGCTGTAGACCCAGATGTAGCCTCCGCTCTGTTTGACAGTCCCATAGACGGTCGCTAGCCCCAGACCCGTGCCCTTGCCTAACTCCTTGGTAGTAAAGAAGGGCTCGAAGATATGAGCTTGGGTTTCTGCATCCATTCCGATTCCCGTGTCGCTGGCGGCTAGTGTGACGTAGGAGCCCGGCTGGCTGCCGGGGTGTTGGCAAGTATAGAGTTCGTCCAGCTCCACGTTGGCGGTCTCGAGGATTAGCTTGCCTCCTTGAGGCATGGCGTCACGGGCGTTGACCGCCAGGTTCAGGATCACCTGCTGGAGTTGCACGGGGTCGGCTTTCACGTGGCCCAAGTCCAGGCTCAGCGCCGTGACAATCTCTATGTCCTCGCCAATCAGCCGGCGCAGCATCACTTCCGTATCCGTAATCATCCTGTTGAGGTCTAACACCTTAGGTTGCAATATTTGTTTGCGGCTGAAGGCCAGAAGCTGTCGTGTCAGTGCGGCGGCGCGCTCGGCGGCTTCGTCAATCTCCTGGACGTGTCGGCCGAGCGGATTCTTTTCGCCCAAGTGGCTCCGCAAAAGCTCGCTGTTGCCGCGGATCACCATCAGCAGATTGTTGAAGTCGTGGGCGACGCCGCCCGACAAGCGCCCCACCGCCTCCATCTTATGGGTCTGGTGAACTTCCGCTTGGGCCTGCCGGACTTGCTCCTCCACCTTGTTGGTGCGTTTGTTGGCGTAGAGCGCTTGATCCGCACGCCGCAGAAATTGCTCGGCCGATTCACCGTGTTCATAGACCGTCCAGCCAGCTGAATAGGTGATGGGTACTTTCTGCCCGTCGAACTCTGCCTCCAACCCGCTCAGACGGGCCAGTACCCGCGGCACCAGTTCAGGGACACATTCGGGGAGCAACACGAGAAATTCGTCGCCGCCCATACGAGCTGGCAGGTCGGAACTGCGGATGGCTTTTCTCAGCCGCTGAGAAAATTCCTTAATCACCCGGTCACCGGCCGGGTGGCCAAAGCGGTCGTTGATCTGCTTCAAGCCGTTGAGATCTAGTACCAGAGCGGTGAGTGGGTAGTCGTGACGGTCGGAGCGAGCAACCTCAGCCAGCAATTGTTGATCAGCGAAGCGCCGGTTGTAGAGGCCCGTTAGGGAGTCGAGCATCGCCAACTGCTGAAACTCCTCCGCGCGGACCCCTAGCTGGGAGGCTAGATCGATCTGCCCGAACAGTCGATGACGCAGGCGCTTGATTAGAACCTGCTGGTAGATAGCATAAACGCCAAATAACAGCACCAGGCCCACAAGCCCGCGGAGGGCCACGTTGAGGTCGAGTTGGAAGGAGCTGTCGTGCTCTTTCAGCAGAATTGAGATGCCCAGGGAAGTTACCGCTGCGGAGAGCAGCAGCAGCAGGAGGAAGGCTGTCCCCCAAAGCCACCAATCCCGCTGTTCGAGTTGCTGCAGACCGGCCTGGATCCCGTGCAATCCACCCTCGGCAGGTCTCTCGGAGAAGTGCGTCACTGGTTGACCCATCTGGTGGTTGTCCTGGGGCTAGCTGAAACCTGGCCAACGGCGTGGAGAGCACGACATCTACCAAAGACCAGCGCGAGTAACTACTTGTACGCAAAGAACTTCAGGTCTGCGGGTTTTCAGGAGCCATCGACAGGTTCCCAAAAGGGGATGATCTATGCCGAGCCGGGAACTAACTCCCCGCTGTCGTTGAGTATCCTGTACTAGGTACTGGATTGACGGGTCGCGACACAAGCGCAGCCTTGCGATTCACAGACCAAGGCGGTCAGGCTATACCCTGGGTGCTGGTCGCTTTCGCGGGTTCCTTGGGCTCGCTGGCGGGCCGAACGACGGAAATCGGTGCGGGTGACTCTCTGCCAGCAGTCGCCGTTTTGGCTTCGGCTCGCATGTGGCAACGGCCTTCGAGGATCCCCCCCGGCTCGATGCCGAGAGCCGGTGTGTGCACATCTCCTTCCACCACTCCGGTGCTGAGAATTTCCAGCCTCTCTGTGCAGTGAACGTTGCCACTTACTTTTCCGGCGACCGAGAGGAAGGCGCACAGAACTTCTCCCTCGATGTGGGCCTCCTTGCCCAAGCTTACGTGCGCTTTCGAGCGTACTGTCCCTTTGACCTGACCCTCCAGCCGCAGCGGCCCGGTGACGTCGAGAGTCCCTTCCAGTTTGAATCCCCGGGGGAGAAGGCCGGTCTCTTCCCCTTCGGCCCTGTCCGTTCTCGATACCTGTTCCATCCTGGCCTTGCCGGATCCTTCCGCTGTTTCTGGTGTTTCATTCCCGAGCCAGTTTTTCATGATGGCGATCTCCCTAAGTCCGTTGACTCACTCTCACTTCTACGGCACCCCTGTACATACTGTCAACTGGTCGAAAGTACAGTTTTGGGACAAGGGAGCTGCCCACCCCGATGACTCCGCGGAAAGGACTTGGAGCCGCAGGGCACACGCGTTATTGTCAGGAACCCGAATCACTAACCAGGAGGTGGCGGATGGCTGTCCGAGCGACGAACCGATGGGGGTTAATCATTTTGGGCTTGGCGCTGCTGGCTTCCTCGGTGGCAACGTCGGGGCGAGGGAGCGAGGGGATGAAGATTGCGATTTCCTTTGACAAGAGCGTGAGCGCCGCCCCGCTCGACGGGCGCGTGCTGCTCGTCCTGGCGACCGACGAGAAAAGCGAGCCGCGCTCTCAGGTGAGCGGCACTGTGAACTCAGCGCAGGTTTTCGGCGTCGACGTCGAGGGGCTGAAGCCGGGTGAGGCCGCGGTCATTGACGCGACAACCTTCGGCTATCCGGTGAGGAGCCTGGCGCAGTTGCCGGCCGGCGAGTACTTCGTCCAGGCGGTGTTCCACCAGTACGAAACCTTTCACGTCCACGGCCACACCATCAAGCTCCCCATGGACCGCGGCGAAGGCCAGCACTGGAACCTGGCCCCGGGCAACCTCCTGAGCGCAGTGCAAAAGATGCGCCTCGATCCCAGCGTCAACGCGCGCCTCGAAGTGCGCTTCGACAAAGTGATTCCGCCCATCCCCGAGCCCCAGGACACGAAATACGTGCGGCACATCAAAATGCAGAGCAAGCTGCTGAGCGAGTTTTGGGGGCGGCCGATGTACTTGGGCGCGCACGTGCTGGTGCCGGAGGGCTTCGACGACCACCCCGATGCCCGCTACCCGCTGATGGTTTTCCACGGGCACTTTCCTTCCGACTTTGGCGGCTTCCGCACCGAGCCGCCCGACCCCAATCTGAAGTGCGAGTACAGCGAGCGGTTCCACGTGGAGTGCTACAACCGCATCGTGCAGCAGGAGGCTTACGACTTTTACCAGCAGTGGATCAGTCCGGGGTTCCCGCGGGTGCTCATCATCGAGATTCAGCACGCCACGCCGTTCTATGACGACTCCTATGCGGTCAACTCCGCCAACCTGGGGCCCTACGGGGACGCCATCACCTACGAGCTGATTCCTTACATCGAGAAACGATTTCGCGGGCTGGGCGCCGGCTGGGCGCGCTTCCTCTACGGCGGCTCCACTGGCGGCTGGGAAGCGCTGGCGGCGCAGATTTTCTATCCCGAGGAGTACAACGGCACCTTCGCGGCCTGCCCCGACCCCATTGATTTCCGCGCCTACACACTGGTCAATATCTACAAGGACAAGAACGCCTACTACCTGGACGGACCCTTCCAGCGCATTAAGCGGCCCGGGCATCGCGACTACCTGGGAGAGATTCAAGGCACCATCGAAGGCTTCAACTACATGGAGCTGGCCCTGGGCACCAAGAGCCGCTCCGGGGAACAGTGGGACATCTGGGAGGCGGTCTATTCCCCCGTCGGCGAGGACGGCTACCCCAAACGCATTTACGACAAGGTAACGGGCGAAATTGACCACAAGGTGGCCGAGTACTGGCGCGACCATTACGACCTGCGCTACATCCTGGAGCGGGATTGGAAGACCCTGGGGCCTAAGCTCGCCGGCAAGATCCGCATCTACTGCGGCAGCGCCGACAACTACTACCTGAACGACGCGGTTTACTTGATGGAGGATTTTCTCAAGAAGACCACCGACCCTTACTACGCCGGCGAAGTGGATTACGGCGACCGCGCCGAGCACTGCTGGAACGGCGACCACCAAAACCCCAACCACATCTCGCGCCTGCGCTACAACACCCTGTACCTTCCCAAGATTTTGAAGCGCCTCGAGGAAACCGCCCCGCCCGGCGCCGACCTCAAAAGCTGGCGCTACTGACCGCCGCTATTCGATCCAGTCGGCGATGAAAATATTGGTCTCGCCGCGCTGGCGGCTGGCGCGGTTTGAGGCCCAGACCAGCCGGCGGCCATCGCGGCTGAACATGGGGAAGGCGTCGAACTCGGGGCTGTAGGTCACGCGTTCTAGCCCCGTGCCATCAGCGTTAATCAAGTACAGGTCGAAGTTGCGGCTGCCGGGGGCGGCGAGGTTCGAGGCAAAAATGATGCGCTGGCCGTCGGGATGCCAGAAGGGGGCGAAGTTGGCGGCGCCGTTCGAGGTGAGCTGGCGCTTGTTGGAGCCGTCGGCGTCCATCACCCAAAGTTCCAGCGTTGTCGGGCGGATCAGCCCCTTGGCCAGCAACGCCTTGTAGTCTTCGACCGCGGCTGGATTGGTGGGGTGATAGGCGCGGTAGACAATTTTCTTGCTGTCGGGCGAGAAAAACGGCCCGCCGTCATAGCCGAGTTCCTGCGTCAGCCGGCGCACGTCGGTCCCGTCGGGCTTCATCGAATAAATGTCCAGGTCGCCGTCGCGCACCGAAGTGAAAACGATGCGGCGGCCGTTGGGGG